>CAYQTU010000217.1:0-1558 GCA_964420575.1 uncultured bacterium | reverse complement strand
CCCGGAGTCCCCGCCGGATTGCAGGGTCATGATCACGCGTTCCGCCATCCCGGGAGAGAACGCGATCAGCGCGATGAAAACAGAGATCATCCCGATGAGCCATTTTTTTTCAGGCAGGCAAAGAAGCATCACGCCGCTGGAGATCAAGAGCCCCAGCCAGCCAGCTCGTGAATAGGTCAGGACAAGGGCGCTCGTAAGAAGGCAGATCGTTAGCGAGATTGCGGATCGGTGAAAAAGGGCCGGGAGAGTTGGCGGGACCTTCCGAGCATTCAAACTTAACCGGAAAGAATAAAGGATGGGGACCATGCAGGTCAGATAAACGGCGAAGTCATTCGGATGTTTCAAAGCTCCTGTGACCGCGTAGACCGTGCGGCCCCCATAGTTCACATCGACCATCGACCGGCCTAGGAGAAATTCCATCCCTAGAAATCGCTGCGAAAACGTGTCTAGGACAACGAGTCCGGCCGAGGCCAGGAACACGTTCAGCATGTTGCGGAGGCGGTTCCCCTCGCGGAGGTGATCGCTTGCCGCGAAATAAAGCATGATAAACTTCCCCCACTTCCCCAGAAGCGCGTTCAGAGCTTTGGCAAGATAGGGATCGCTGTTTAGAACAGACAAACAACAAAAAACAAAAAAGAGAAGCAGCCATAGCGTGGGAGGTCGGAGAAGCAAATGAAAGGATCGTACGTCGTTTGTGTCTGTTGCCGGTGTTAGGGCTTTCTTAAGAACGAAAGCGACAATGGCCAGAGCAGTACAGATCTCCACCAGAGCGATCGAGATGGGGATAAAAAATGCCAACCCATACAGGGCAACCGCCAGAATCTTATTGAGGATTTTTATGTGTCTATCGGTCGTCATAGATCTCCAGATTAAGACATATATTCTACACTACAGGCAGTTGTAAAGTCTTTCAATGCTGTATCACAAGACTAGCACTCTATTAGTAGGAGAAGCTGAAGATGGCGATATCTCATCCATGCTTTCGAGCCTTTTTTCAAGGACCTTTTTAGCAATCCGCGTTCGATCCCTCGCGGGATGATTGTTATCAAGATTTTTTAGCGACAACATAGATCTGCGAACAAAAGAATGGAAAAAAAAGGCGCAATGTTTTATCAAGAGCGCTGTAGATGCGGAAAAACCAAGGACTAGAACCGTAAACCCCGATCGAATTTCTCGGTAAGAAATTATAAACGCCGCTCCCGAGAGTGGAGAACCCTTCAGCCTCGACCATCGTTTTCAGCGATTTTTTTGTGAAAGTTTTCGTGTGACGCTTAGGCCGAATGGGTTTGATCTTATTTACAAGATAGGCCAACGCTTCCGAAAAAGAAAATGTATTCGGAATGTGGAAGCAAAGGAAAATGCCGCCGGGGCGTAAAATGCGAAAGATCTCACGGAGAGAAGCCCTCTGGTCCCCTCCTGAGTCGTGAACGTGCTCTAGAACTCCGACGCTGAATACGGCATCAAAATGGGCGTCGGGAAATGGCAGCGTGACCGGGTCCTGAGGTGATGCCGGATGAAAACGGAACAAAGGATCGTTTGTAAGAGGTTCCGGACAGGG
>CAYQTU010000216.1:0-1565 GCA_964420575.1 uncultured bacterium | reverse complement strand
GGATTTCGCCGTCCGGCGAACAATATGCTCCGGAAAGCCAGAGTATCTGCTCGAAGACTTCCCATACCTGACGCTTTGTCATCTTCGTATTGAGCGTCATCGTGACAGTCCCTTTGACCTTGGGATCAAGCAGATAGTTGAAGCCAAGGAACTGCGCGAATGCCGGAATTGCTTCCGCTATTTCAGTAGCGTCGAAAGAAAGTACAACATCCTCGGCCTTGTCTGCATCTTCAGCCTTTATATATTTTTCATAAAACGGGCCAAGCCCTTCCGCTTTGTTTTTCTTTTCACTGTTTGCTAGGTTTTCGAAGGATGGTTTCGTACTCTTTTCAGGCTCGTGATCAAGTGTTTTTACAACGTCGGGTTTTATGTCCTTGATGTTTTCCTCCGCATCCTTTTTCTTACGTTTTTCATCTTCCTCGAAAAGGGAATTTTTCTTTTTTTCAGCGGGCGGAGGCGGTTCCGGCTTTTTTTCATCTTCCTCAAGCCACTGGCAGGCAAAAAGTAGCGACAGTGTGATCAGCACGCAAAACTTGGGTAATATTTTCAGGAACTTCATTTACAGTACCTTTCCTTTGTCTCTTGAAATTTGGGCTGTTTTCATAGGCGGATCCTGCGGCGGCCTTGGAAGGCCGCCTTTTATTTCAGGCTTGTCCTTTTCTTCTTTATTATCAGGAATTTCCTGAGCCTTTTCTTTTTTGGAATCCTCTACTTTTGCAATTCTGCTTATGCTGCTTTTATCGGCAAACTTTATTGTGAGGACTATTTCCTCGTTGTCCCTCGAAAGTACAACAGAATCATCATTTATCTTTGCCAATAAATAACCATTTCCAACACGTTCGCCCTGCTTATAGAATTTCCTTGCTTTGGGCGGTTTTTCTGCTGAAGCTGGCTTCTTTTCTCCTGGCTTTGGCGCTTGCTGAGGTGCTCTCTGAGACGCATTTTTCACGGAAATGATAGCTCCCGCATAATTGCCGAATTTGCATATTCCGACGAGTTCCAGCTCGGAACGCTCTCTCGATGCAGGTTCGTCTTTTTTTCCGTCCTCTCCGCGCCCGCCCCTCGACGGATCGAAAAGATTCTTCTGCCACAATGATGAAAGCTTAGGCAGATCGGAGCCTCTGTTTATTCGCGACACCTTGAATTCTTTTACCTCTTTCTGGGGAGTGGCTGCAACAATTTTATCCACAGAAGGCGCCTGGTATGAAAGATGAAGCTGGCTCATAAGGATGAGGAGAACTCCCGACGCAATACATGTTATATAAAGTGCCGCCTTCACTTCGCTCCTCCCGCCAATATTCCGGCAAGATTTCTGTCATTGACGCATATGAACCTGAGGTTGCCGCTGAGTTTTACGTTTTTGGGCGTTCTTATATTGTCCGGAGAAAGTGAGCATTTTTCCCATCTCATGCATGGTTCGAGCCTGTAAATTTCTCCCAGGAAACGCGAAAGAACCTCTATCGATGCCTCTGCCGTTATGCTCATTTCCATGGAGATGATCCCTTCGGTGATCTTGGATGTTCTGATGTTGCCGATGCTTGAAAGTTTTATCTCCGCAAGACGTG
>CAYQTU010000215.1:0-1599 GCA_964420575.1 uncultured bacterium | reverse complement strand
CGTACCTTAAAGCAGGGCTATGTGTTCTCCCCGCCGAGAATAAGTTTCCCATCCTAGCCAGGCAGGAGAAGAAGCATGAGTGGGGTGAGTACCAGCACCGTATTCCGTCCTACTCCTTATTCGAGGGGATTAAAATGGAGCAGCTATGTATGATATGCGGTAAGGTATCAGGGGGTGTGGAGGTGATAGATGTGGACAATACGTGGGATAAAACATCCTCTGTGTTCAATGAATTAAAATCAGTAGTGGACACTTTTGATCTTCCTATTGTTATCAACAAGACCAAGAGGTGCGGCTTTCACTTCATCTACCGTTGTGAGGAGATTGAGGCAAATCAAAAGTTAGCTCAGTTTAGGGATGGTAACGGCAAAAAGAAAACAGCCATTGAGACCAGGGGTAGGGGAGGCTTGGTGATTATTCCCCCATCACGGGGATACGAGACCATATACGGGAGTATGCTCAACATAGGCTACATAAGCCCAGAGCATAGGAGGATTCTATTCGAAACAGCCAGAACATTCGGAGAGCCTGAGGAGAGGAAGGTTATTCACTACCAATCAGACGGCAACGGGATTATGGCGAAGTTCAACTCCATACCCTACGTGTTCGACATGGCTAGGGATGTTCTAACTGAGTATGGGTGGAAGTTTGTCGGCAAGAGGGGTGTTGTGAGACCAGATAAGAAGGAGTTCGGCATAAGTGCGACTTGGGGCTACACGCCTGCACCCAACGTGTTCTACGTGTGGAGCAGTAACGCCTACCCGTTTGAGTCGCAGAGAGCCTACAGCCCATACCAGATAATATGCTTGTTGCACTTTAAGGGTAACTGGAGAGAGATGAGACAGTACGCAGAAAAAATGATATAGTTATGAGTGAAGTGGATAAAACAATTAATAACTCTTTTGAACAAGAACTTATAGATAATGGATATAAAATATTCAAGGATAACTGGAAGAATGCTATAAGAGGGTTTCAAAAGAAGTTTACCGATGAAAATGGGATTAAATACTTTATTAATGTTTATCACTACAATTACGCCAAACAAATAGCAGGTTGGGATAGAGAGCCTGTAGATACATACTCCTTTGACAGCCAGTTTAGGGTAGACAAGAATAACAAGGATGCCTGTATAGATGTAACATACAGTGCGGATATGCTCCCCAATAAGTATAGACCTGTAACAACGCTACAAGAGGTTGAGCGTTTCTTTGATGAATTCTTCGTAAAATTTAATGTAGATTACTATAAAACAAGTGAGTAGGGAAGACCTTCTGAACGGATGGCTGAGGTATCACAATACCAATGTGGATGAGGTTTTAAAGAAGCACACTAAGGATGAACTGCTATCCCCTGACTGGTTTAAACTCTACCCATGCACCCAAGAGCAGTACAACGAGTGGGAGGCGTGGGCAAAGGAGCATACCAGAAAGGTGACTAAGCTAAGCAATAGAATGATTAACAAGTTGTGGTGGTCAGTCGTGCTGGATTGCGCCCCATACGTTAAAATAGACTAACTTTGTATTGACACCAATGAAACACAAACCTATGAGAAGATTATTTATACTGATAGGGATTATACTCCTGATGACATCGTGCAGG
>CAYQTU010000214.1:0-1606 GCA_964420575.1 uncultured bacterium | reverse complement strand
GGTGTATACTTGTAATACAAATACTTACCATGTGTACCGATTCTTTCCGAATAAATGCCGTTGTCGAAATATGTGAGTTTCGTACTCTCGCTATCCAATCGTTCAGCCTCACCGCAATACAGTTCATTTATCCCATAATACAGGTATATATCCCTATCATCTACATATGTTGTCTTATATTTTTTATTTTTCAGATATAAATCATCATAAAACACATACGTAAACCATCCTTCGTCATTAATGTCAATTCTTTCATCGTCATATAATCGCCAGTTCTCATCTTCGTCTTCGCGATATACCCCTTCATCTGTCCAATCCTCAAGACCATCATGGTCTTCACTTGCCAGATATAGCTCATATTCCCAATGGTGGTCTTCTTCTCCGTCTTCTACATATTTATCATATCCTTCTGTCAATACTACTATTTCATTATCTGAACCAATGGCCTGACCATAATCTATATTTACTGAGTAATCACCTTCATCCCAGATTTCAATCCCAGTATCTCTCCAGTTCACGCAATCTCTACTGGTATACAGCCGAAAATATTTTTCTACATAACCCTCATACTTTTCTCCTTTTCTAGCCATAGTCAGCTCAGCATTTATAAAGTAATATCCGTCAGCTTCGTTAAATGAAATACTGCAGCTATATGCATATTCAATAGTCAAAGGAGTAGGCTTTGCAAGAGAAAAGCTCTTCATATCAGGTGAGGTTATTGTGTATACCTTTGTATATTCATCAGGGCTTTCACCGTCAGATAATGAAAACATGAACCTGTGATTAGCCCCGACCTTGGTATAGTGTTCAAATGAATCAACACCTGATATGATATTTGATACATTGCATAACCTGGATAATGCTTTTGCAGCAATATCAAGTTTGTATATGCCCAATTTGTCTGACGTATTCCAGGCTATTACATAGTGTTCATTATTTATAAATAATATTTTTTCAACGCTGCTGATATCTGAAATAAAGGTTATGGCATTTTCCGGGCTCAGGGGATCCGCCCAAGCCCTGATCCCCATGCCCAAGTTCCCGTCAAAGGAAGTGCCTAACAGTAATACAAGTGCCAATATAAACGCTGTTATCTTCTTCATATTCCACCTGTTCATTTTCATCACTCCTCCAATCCTATTCAATCACATACAGTATCTTCGACTGTCCGTTTATTTTAGCTTTGAAAATGACCGCATTCATGATTGTCCTGTCCGGATCCTTCAGTCTGAATACTATTTTCCCGGGAGTAAATTCCATAACTTCCAGGTTGCTGCCGGGTATATCACCGACTTCGACATCAGCCTTTGAGGTAGCAGCACAAAGGTCCACCGCTTCAACCTCTTCAGGATCATAGGTTACGGTAATTGTCCTTCCTGCAGCCCCTTCCGTCTTCGGAGCTGCGATAACAAAGTTGAACAGGCTGCCTTCCGCAATGCTGAATATAAGCTCCGGCTCTGTTGCTCCGATAATCTCCGTACTCCACTGGCTTGCTTCATATTCATTCCTTGCCCTTAACCTGTAGATATGCTGAGTATTGGGACTCAGCCCTTCATGTACATGGCTTGTATTGATTCCGTTATCGATTATGGCCCCGTCTATTTCC
>CAYQTU010000213.1:0-1613 GCA_964420575.1 uncultured bacterium | reverse complement strand
AGTCTCCCGGAGTTTCCGGAATTGCCTGACCCGTTTTGCGGCAGAGCACTGCGATTTCTTCTGTCATTTTTCCGAGGACGAAAAGGCTTTTATCATCAAGGTCTATTATGCTGTCAATCCGGCTTGATCCGGCGGATATGGTTAATTCATCCCATCCGGCGAAAGCCCATTCTTTGTGGCACTGCTGCAAGGACCACAATCCCTGCAAACTCTTGAATACACCCCATTTAGCGTAAGGCAGTCCGAAAAACGAGAGTTCAGGATTATAGGGATAGGCCGCAGGATCGAAATCATTCCCCATTGAACAACCCAGCATCGCCCATGATCCGAGGCTCAGGAACAAAGTTCCTTTTTCCAGCGGGTAAAGAACTGCCGAGGCTGTCGCGGTATCGTGTCCTGCCGTTGAAATAACAGGAGTCCCCCGCAAAGCCCCGTCGCTGACAACGCCTGTTTTGGATGTTCCATAATTGCGATACAGTTGCCGAAGTCCAGTTGCTTGCCGCAACTCCGCAAAGTTCGAAATTAAGAAGATCGGCGATATGTAGCAACGACGACGCATTTTCCAATATTTCAGGATTTTTGACAGACATCGCTTTTAACTGGCAGAGGCTCGTTATGGGCGATAATGCCGCGCCATTGCGTTTGAGAAGTGATTCAGGCGTAACGATTTTCTTTATTTTATCCGGAACTCCGTTTGTCCTGGTATCGCGATATGATACCGGTGAAAATATAAGCGTCCCATTCTTGTCGAGCAAGCCGAAATCCTGCGCCCAACTGTCGCAGCTTATCGATGAAAGCTTTTCGCCGTTAAGTTCTGCGAACGTCTTTTCCAGTCCCCTGAAGACTTCACGCTTTATCCGTGGCCAGTCCCACTTCAAGAAGCCGTCTTCATGAACAATATCATGGCTGAAACGGTGAATTTCGCGCGTCTCGATTTTGCAGTCGCAAAGAGTCCCCAGGAAGACGCGCCCGCTTCCTGCCCCAAGATCGACTGCGATGTAATTATTTTTTCCATACATTTTCAGAATACCTCATTCCCAACTGTCTGTCCGGAACGGAGAGGCAGGAAAACCGTCTTTGTTATAAAGATTCACGCCCTGCGGATTCATGGAAAACGCATATCTTACCGCAATGGGCTTCGTGACTTTGTCACTGGAAACTATTACTGTATCTCCATCAATGACTGCATCTGCCCAATACCATTTTTTATCAGTACCGGCAATGGCAAACCATTTCAATTTTTCGCGCGGAGTTTCTTTTAGAGGAGCAATGCCGTTTTTATTGGCTATAATAAGACCGTTCCCGACATATTCAAAAGATATCCTGGCTTTATTGTCTTCTATTTTAATTCCTTTTAAAAGCGGACCGCTGTAAACAATTTTCTTGCCGTAATCCTTTGCGAGAGCCCATGACGCGAGGCGTTTGCCGACATCCTGTTTGTTCTTCGGGTGAATATCTGTAGCTTCGCCGATGTCTATTGCGACTGCCATACCTGTGTTCGGGACAATCGCAAGAGTTTTACGTTGCGCGTCACGGAGTTTAGCATACCCGTTGCCTCCTTCCGGATTGTCCGGGGTCGGCGCCTGATAATTGGACAGTTGGACATAGTAGAA
>CAYQTU010000212.1:0-1619 GCA_964420575.1 uncultured bacterium | reverse complement strand
ATATGGTCATCATGGGCGAAACAAAATTGGGGCTGGGAAAGATCGCCGTTCTCCGCGATGCCTTTGAGGAATCGAACATTCCTTTCCGCGTCGACATTCTGGACTGGCCGTCCGTCTCGGAGGCCTTTCGCCTTGTGATCCTGAAGAGATCCGAAGTCCTCCAAAAACCACGGACTTCCGGTCCCGACCAACAACCTCGAAAGAAAAAATGAGAATAATACCATCCTTCTTTCAATCGCAATCAAGCGTCAGCCTTGGTTGGAGCCTCAGTGAATGCCATCACCCGGTCGCCTGCATGACCGGCGTCACCGTTGATCCGGACACCCACGCACAAACCAACTGATTGAACCGTTAGATTTCAGCTGTAATTAAGCTGGATTTCAGCTAGATTTCTTGCATAGAGTGAAAGTATAAAGTAGACTGGCCCTGTTTTTTTCCTTGATCAAATTAGCGCTCGTTATTCAAAAAAACGTCAAACATTTTCAAGAGGGGAGCGGCCATGAGCAATTTTTACGACGAGGTTTATTATAAAGATTCTACTGCGGCCGACTCCGCCCCGCTAAAGATCTCGCCAAGCACCCGAAGAGAAAATCTGTTCTATAAAAGTTTGATCTGCCCCGCAAAAGGAGAAAAGTTGTTAGATGTCGGCTGCGGAACAGGGAATTACCTCTCATCGATCAGATCCTCCGGGGGCAACCTGTGGGGGATCGATATTTCCGAGATCGCGACGCGGAACGCTAAGAAAGTCGTGGATAAGCCGGAGCAAATCCTGTGCACCAACGCGGATGGGTCCTTGCCTTTCGCTGAAGAGGAATTTGATTACGTCACAGCGTGGGGCGTCATCGAACATCTGCCGTCGATTCCCAAGATCCTTCAGGAGATCCGGCGTGTCGCAAAGCCCGCAGCAACGATCGCCATCATGGTGCCTAATGTGTATTACTACTCCTTCATCCTCAGGACACTCAGGACCGGCGCCGGCCCCGTAAAGCATCAGGAGATAGAAGTTCTCTATTCTTTTAAGGAGTGGAAAGACCTCATCGAAGCATCGGGATTAACCGTGGTCAAAACGGACCGACACAATAAATTCAACAGATCGCCTTTTGTGATTTGGCTTCGCCGCCTTTATGTTCCTTTTTATCTTTCAAATCATTTTATTTATATCTGCAAAAAGAAACCGGCATGACGGCATTTCTGCCGAGCTCCTTTGCGCTAGTTCTTCCGCCAGGGCAGCTGCCGTCTTAAGAAAGATTACCTGTGCAAGTAAAGCCGGTTTGTGATGTGATCATGTTGGCCTGGAATAAGAGGGAAACAACCCAACGTTGTATTGAAAGCTACCTCAAACACACGCCCCTTCCGACTAGTCTCATCCTGATCGATAACGCCAGTACGGACGATACTCCGCAGTATTTCGCCTCTCTCAAAAGCACCTCGGCCTGCCAGATCCAGGTGATCACCAACAAACAGAACAACGGCTTTGTTGGCGGCATGAACCAGGGGATCACCGTCAGTACCGCCCCTTACGTCTGCCTTGCCAATAACGATCTGATCTTTACGGACGGCTGGCTGGAAGAAATGCTCGCGATCTTTGAAAAATACCCACAAGTCGGCCTCTTGAACCC
>CAYQTU010000211.1:0-1624 GCA_964420575.1 uncultured bacterium | reverse complement strand
TCTGGCTTATACTTTGATCGTTCACCAAAGCAAAGTGAGAAAAAGAGGTGTCTGATGGAATGGCTTACAGATAATTTTGAAGTGGTCATATTTTTCGGAATTGCCGGCCTGCTGCTTTTTGCCCTGATCTATGCGCTTTATCAGGAAAAGAAGCGTACTGCTGCTCTGACGGCAATGGCTCCCCGCATGGGTTTCAATTACAAGATTATCGATGTCAGCGAAATCGAGAAACACAGATTTCTTAAACTTTTTTCGATTGGCCGCAGCCATCGCATGACCAACTTCATGCAAGGTGAAAAGAACGGTGTCAGAGTAATTCTTGCCGACTATCATTACACGACCGGCAGCGGCAAAAATTCGACGGCCCATAATCAGACGATTTGCCTGATAGACGATGAGTCACTCGATCTGCCCGACTTTTATCTGCGCCGCGAATTTGCTTTTCTCGATTCTCTTGGCAAGCTTTTTGGTGGTCAGGATATAAATTTTCCATCAGACCAGAAGTTTTCTTCTGCGTTCGTTCTACAGGGCAGCAATGAAGCAGCTACCCGTGCTTTGTTCAACGACAGGGTCAGAGCCGCATTCCTGCGCTTTGCCGACACAACCACACAGGTCGCCGGGCAGGGCAGGTCGCTGGTAATTCACCAGGGTTTGAGCCTCGAACCAGAAAAATGGCCAGGCTTGCTTAAAGACACTTTTGCGATCTACGAAGTACTCAAAAAGCCTGAAGGCAGTATTCTTGGTTGAATTGACATTGCCTTCATCCGTCGATGCGAGTAAAATTCAGACAGATTACAGATAAGCGAGGAATGGAATAATGTTTGCAGAAAAGTTTGCTGACCGTGTTAAGAATTTGAATCCGAGCTCGATTCGAAAGATTATGGCCATCGCCAAAGAACTGATCGCGCACGGAAAAACAGTCTATGAACTCAATATCGGACAGCCCGACATCGAGTGTATTTCTGAATTTGCCGATGCAGTAAGCCGAAGAGCACATACCGGTCAGATTAATTATTCGCCATATGTCGGCGAAAAATATCTGCGCGAAACCTACGCCCGTTATCTCAACAATTATTTTGATCGTCGCCGTGAACCACATCTGGTAATCGACACCGACAACGTTCTGGTGACTGTAGGTGCTTCACAGGCCCTAAACAATGCGTTTCTGGCAATCTGCAATCCTGGTGACGAAGTTTTGACTATTGAGCCGTTTTTTACCCCGTATTCAGGATTTCTTGCGGTCGCCGGCGGCGTCATCAAAACCATTCCGACCTCTGCGGAGCAGGACTTTGCTCTGCCCGACGAGGAGGAAATCGAAAAGCACATTACTCCGAAAACCAAGGCAATTCTTGTAAACAGCCCGAACAATCCATCGGGTAAGATATACAGTCGTGCCGAAATGGAACGTCTGGCCCACGTATGTATCAGGCATGATCTCTTTCTGATCAGTGACGAAGTCTATCGCGAGATGATTCTTGGCGAAGAGGAGGCTTTCAGCGTATTTCAGCTTGATATGGGCAACGACGAGATGAACGAGAAGCTCAAGAACCTTCTGATTGTCGTTGATTCGGCAAGCAAATCATTTTCCCTCTGTGGCGTCCGCATCGGTTTTCTCGTGGCCAGA
>CAYQTU010000210.1:0-1634 GCA_964420575.1 uncultured bacterium | reverse complement strand
GGCGGAATGAGGATAAACTCGGTCCCCGTTTTCCCGATATGTATGAACCCTATTCCCAAAGACTGATCGGTCTTACGGTCCAAGCCTCTAAAGAAGTAAAGGTGCCGGTGAATCACGGGGTTTATATCGGCGTGACCGGCCCCTGTTTGGAAACCAAGGCCGAGTACCGCATGATGCGTAATTTCGGTGCGGACCTTGTCGGAATGTCCACTGTCCCGGAAGTGATCGTGGGTGTTCATATGGGGATGGAGATCCTTGGCGTGAGCATCGTGACCGATACGTGTGATCCGGACCATTTGGAACCTTGCAATATTCAGGAGATCATCAAGACCGCGAATGAAGCCGGCCCGAAACTGGATCAATTGATCAGTGCAGCGATAGCGAAATTTTAAAATGACCCAAGAAAAAAGTTATAAAGATACGCTCAATCTGCCGCAGACCTCGTTTCCCATGAAGGCGAACCTTGCCCAGCGGGAACCGGAAATGCTGAAGGCCTGGGAAAAGGACGGGGTCTATCCAGAGATCCGCAAACACGCTCACGGGAAACCCCGATATATCCTCCATGACGGACCGCCTTACGCGAACGGTCATATCCATATCGGCCATGCGCTGAATAAGGTGCTGAAGGACCTGATCGTTAAATACCAGACGATGCGCGGCCATGATGCGCTTTATGTGCCGGGCTGGGATTGTCACGGGCTTCCGATCGAACACGCCTGTCTTAAAGAGATGGGGAAACGCAAAGAGGAAGTGGACCGGGTCCAGTTCCGCAAGCAAGCCCGCAAATACGCGGAGAAATTCATCGGGACCCAGCGCGAAGAATTCAAACGGCTCGGGATCTTCGGGGAATGGGAGAAGCCTTACCTCACGATGAACTATGAGTATCAAACGGCGATCGCAGATTCTTTTTTGCGTCTTTATGAGGACGGATTCATCGAACAGCGGTTGAAGCCCGTTCCTTGGTGCTATGACTGTGAAACAGCGCTCGCCGATGCTGAGCTAGAGTATCAAGAGGAAATAGCCAACTCCATATATGTTAAATTCCAAGCAAATCCTCAAATATATGAGTCTTTAAAAAATAGAAAAGAAGAGTTAAGAGGACGAAAGCTCTTTTTACTTATTTGGACAACAACGCCTTGGACATTACCGGCAAACGTTGGGGCTGCTTTTCATCCTGATTTAGAATATCTTTTTTTTGAAGGAATGCATAATGAAGTATGGCTATGTGAAATTAGCCGAGTTTCTCATGTCTTTTCAGGTGCACCAAAAGAGTTAGCTAAAGCTAGAGGTAGAGAATTAGCAGGCTTTGAATATTCTCACCCCTTTTTGAAATCAAGAACCGGTCGAACCATTTGTGCTGATTATGTTTCTAATGAAGACGGGACGGGAATCGTTCACATTGCGCCAGGACATGGAGAAGAAGATTATCAAGAAGGGTATTTGAAAAATTCTTTGCCTATTTTATCTCCCGTTAATGAGAAAGGCCAATTTACAAATGATGAACGGACTGGTTTTGTTGAAGTTTTCCCTTCCTTTAAAAATCTCAATGTTTTAAAAGGGAATAAAGTGAATGATGAAATTAAAAATATTTTAAGAAAGAATAATTTATTGCTTGAACCGGGAATCATCACTGC
>CAYQTU010000209.1:0-1652 GCA_964420575.1 uncultured bacterium | reverse complement strand
CATTGAAGGGATTTTCGTGCCCTCTCGGGCAAAGCCTGATATGCCAGGTTCGTCCACAAAAATGGCAAATCTGGGGTTTTCCCCGATTAAATCTTTTACAGTGTGGGCAGTAACGCATTTCAATTCTCCAACAAGTAAAAGAGTCCCTGTCTGCCTGCTCGGTGCCAGATCTGATCCAAAACAGACCCAAAACAGATTTGGTCTCGTACGGCAAAATAAAAAATTCTATCGCTCAGCTCTTCAATGGTTGCCTTAAGATTGTAAAGCCGCTCCTGGGTCTTGGTAATAATTAAAACCCGGAAGTATTTAAAGCCAAAGTCCTGCAAAGAGCAGCCGGACCGGGCATAATTGAGATAGGCTTTAGCCTTGGCCCTCAACCGGCCATTGGTCATGGTTGAACAATCGACCTCGACAAAAAAGCTATAGAATTTTGCCTGATAAGATAGAATCAAGCACCCGTCTGGCCTCAGTGCCGTATGCCCTCCCTGGATTGCCGGGAATTCAATAAGACAATCCCTTTCTTTGATCCATCGCTCCAAGGACATCCGGGGATGCTTTTTAATCGCCAGGGTAAAGGCTATCCTCACTTCATTAAGAAAAAGCTGGTGGTTTAAAAAAAGATCCTTATGGTCATGAATATGCTTTCGTTCTTTTTCCAAGCCCAGAGGGTCAATACCCGCGTTTTCAACAACATTTATGATCCCCTTGGGGCCGAGGAAGTATAGCGTTTGGGGCTTTCCCATGATGGTTGGCAGAAATCGCCGGGACAGGTAACCGTGGTCATATAGTTTTTTCAGGCGGATATTAATCCGGGTAGTACAGGGAAAATCCAGTAGGCTTTGGAGTTGAGGCCGGGAAAGAAGGCGAAATTCGGCAACAAAGGCCATGACCAATTCATCCCTTGGTTGGAGAACAATGGGTTTCTTTCCTTTTTTTGCTATTCGCTCACCAGCCATGCCATCCCTCCGGCGATTCTCTCAAATGATCAACTCCGGGTCTGACGGTCCGTTTTTTCTGTAAGGAAATGAATGATTCAATTCTTGAGGAAAACATCATTTGTCTCTTGGCAATTTCCTCCTCCACTGCTCTTTTTGATCGAGTATAGTTGGTCAGGGAGATATCCTTAATAAGTTGGATGGTTTTGACATTTTGATTGCTTTCGGAAACATGAATTGTCCGAAGCATTCTTGGTTTTTCTCCCTTTAGCTTGACGTAGGCGTGGCCGACTTTAAAATCGATGAGCCCCTTTTCAATCATCGGCCGCGCTTTTGAGTCCATCTCGTGAGATACCTGCGATGCATCCTGGTGGCTCAAGCGGAAAAAAATCTGTGTGCCCACATTGCCCAAGATGGAGGCTTGCAGCTTGCGGTCGATCTGATCCAGGTTCTGATGGGCCAATGTCAGACCAAGGCCGTATTTTCGTGCCTCAGACAAAATTGTCTCAAAATCTTCGCCGAGAAAATTCTGGAATTCATCGATAAACATGTAAAAAGGTGTGCGATTCTTTTCCGGTAATTCAGCCCTGGTTATAGCGGCCAGCTTCATCTTGGCAATCAACAAAGAACCTAGAAGATAGGCATTCTCGCGCAATTGCCCTTTGCTCAAATTGATGATCAGCCACTTGCCCTTATCCATGATCTCCCGGAAATCGA
>CAYQTU010000208.1:0-1660 GCA_964420575.1 uncultured bacterium | reverse complement strand
TAGTTCTATAGCCCTATTGTCGAGTTTCAAGTCTGCACTCTTTTTAAGTAAAGATAGTCTCATTCCTGCTCCTCCGCCGTTAGAGTATCCAATTATTTCAAATATGCAATCGGTGTTTTTTGTGTAGCTTCGAGGAGCATAATTCCTATTGCCGCCCCACCTTTCAACATTAAAAAAAACATCACCATTGCGGTCTGTAACAAGGAATTTTTTCCCAGTTTTTTTGGATGTCGCAATCCTGAATGAATTAAGAATATCCTTGTCCCCATTGATACCATCAGGTTTAACAAGGATAAACACAGGAAAATCCCTGTAATAGACCTTTGGGAATAATATAAAATCACCGTTAGGCAATTCCTTTAATTCGCCTTTTAACCAAATATAGTTCATTTGATGCTCCTTTTCTCAGGCTTCTTTATTCTGATTAAGTCATCAGGCGGAGTATCGGATTCGCATTCTTCCACAGCCCATCCATGCTTCCTATAAATCGTAGCCATTCTCCTAATCCCTCTTGGCGAGTTGTATTCAAAGTAAAACTGCTTGCCGTCTTTATCGGTCAATTTAAGATACAGCATTTTTCATTCTCCTTTGAACACGTTTAAGCACAAGATAGCCAATTAAGTCAGCTTCCGAGTCCTCAATGTCGTCTGGAGCTTGATTCGCTATTCTGCTTATTTTATCGTCTATTCTCACATTAATTTGTTCTTCTGGAGATGCTTTAGAAAATATTCGCAAAGGCTTAAGAGCAGAGTTGCCATACCTGATATTCTTCTGCACAAGGTTGATCTCAATGGCCTCCAATTCCATCTTCAATGCTTCATTAAATGTCATTTACATTCCTCCGTTTCTCTTTTGATTTCCTAATATATTATAAACTTTTTTTGAATAATTCCTTGCATTACCTGAATATTTAGACAAAACTTTATTTTTACACTTATATTTTTTACCATATTGAGTCAAAATATAGTTCCCAGCAGCTATATTTTCTTTTATCTTGAAATAGTCTGCATGGCTTTTGATGATACCAGCTTTCACAAGTTCCTCGTGCCAAATTTCAGGCCTAATTTGCATAAGGCCTACTGCTCCTTTAGAACTAACAGCTTTTTTATTAAAGTTAGATTCTACTTTTATAATCGCTTTTAAAAGATTTTTTGCGTGATATTTGGACAGTTCTTGCTCTATGGCAGTATTGTCGTCAAGCACGTGGGCCAAATGATATGTCCAACTTGGAGTGATGCATATAAACAACATTATACAAATCATATACAATGTTATCATATTGGTTTCTTTTTAATTCAATCTTTTCGTGTTCTTAATATTCTCTAAATATAGCCAACCCCAACCCATACAACCAAGAATGGAAGAAAACATAGCGTATTTCCCCATAACTTGAAAATTGATTATAGTCAAAACAATCAAAAATATATTGATCGTTAGCAATGCAACTATTATATCTCTTTTCATCTTTTTCTCTTCTTGTTTTCGTTAATCATATTTTCAAGCTCTTTAGCTATTTCCTTATAGAAAATGTTCATAACCAATTCTACGGTATGCTCTGGAGAATAACAAAATCTGTAAGCATTTTCTAAAACCTGATACACTTTGTCTTTCATTTTGTCCTCCTTAACTTTGCTGACATTTACTTAAAGTATAAATGATA
>CAYQTU010000207.1:0-1687 GCA_964420575.1 uncultured bacterium | reverse complement strand
AACAGGTTGCACGGTCAAAGCGGTCGGAGATCCAAACCGGCCGATCACTATTAATGCTAATGTTGTTGTGGATATACGGGGATTAAAACAAACGGCTTCCAATATCGAAGACATGGTCGCCCAAGGGAAAACACCGGCTTAAATAATGATCGAGATCAAGGGAGGATGACCTATGAATCAGTCCAAATATTTCATCGTTTTCTTTTTTACTTTCCTGCTTGGAGCTTCGGCCCTGTGTATTGCTTCACAATACAACATCAAACAAATGACTCCGGCCATCCAACAGGCTTTTAAAGCCCGGCATGACCGGCTTCAAGAGCTTCAAAATCTGAAAAAAGCAGGATTAATCGGAGAAGATAACCGCGGTTATGTTGCGGTTTTGAAAAAATCCGCAACGGCTGAAGCGATCGCTGCTGAAGAAAACAGGGACCGCCAGATCATCTACAGGGCCCTTGTCGAACAGAACCAGCTTGGCCCTGAAGGAATAGACCAGGTCGAACTTGCCTTTGCTGAGGTCCAGCGGGAAAAAGCATCTTTCGGAGACTTCGTCCAACTCCCTTCGGGAGAATGGATAAAGAAATCAGGGAAAATCTGATCCTTAAAAAAATAAAAGCCCGGCTCTCTTAAAAGAACCGGGCTTTTATTTTATCTTTATTCTTCAGGTTACAATTTGACTACGTTGACCGCTTGGTTGCCCTTAGGGCCTTTCTGGATCTCGAATTCGACATCCTGGCCTTCTTCCAACGTCTTATAGCCTTCACCCTTAATGGCGCTGTGATGAACAAACACATCACTGCCGCTTTCCGGGGTGATGAACCCATAGCCTTTTTGGTTATTGAACCACTTTACTTTTCCTTTTGGCATTACTAACGACTCCTTGTTATTCTTGTTCGCAAGCCCCTTGCTTGAACCATCCCCTGTGTTGGGCCTGATTCCTTCAGGGGACTTGTTTGTTGCGGTTCTTAATATACGTTAATTTTCGGCGCCTTGCATCATTTTTTTAAACAGATTCTATCAAAAAATACTCAAAATTTTTCCCAATGAATCACTTCTTTCAAAGCCCGAAGTTTACGTTGAAGAATGGGTTTAAGCGGCCACCCGAGCGCAATCAGACTGATCAGTTTGAAGCTGGACGGAACATTCAAAAGCTGAGCAACATCCCCGGCATAGGGTTTTTTATCGCCTGCGATCCAGCACGCACCAAGCCCTGCATCCGCAGCCGCAAGAAGAACATTTTCGGTCGCCGCAGAACCATCCTCAAGAAAATATTTAGTTTCTTTACAAAAAATAACAACGCAGGCTGCGGCATCTTTTAAAAAAACACCGGTTTCAATAAGTTTTCCAAGTTTTTTAAGAGTTTCCTTCTCAACCACCACAATAAATTCCCAAGGCTCCACCGCCCGAGCGGTCGGAGCGCGGCGTCCGGCATCCACAAGTTTTTCCAACATCTCTTTGGGGATCTCTTTATCTTGATATTGACGGATACTTGCACGTTTACAAATCGCATCAAATGTTTCCATGTTCTCTCCTAAGCCGTGCGGACCTTTTCGGCAAAAGTTTTACCAAATTCATAACATCGTTTAAGACCTTCCTCGTCCGGAGCATACTGGACCCCAAGCGATGGCTGGGATTGTTCAATCCCCGCTTCTTTCAAAATAGTTTCCATCAGCTTGATCGAAACCCCTGA
>CAYQTU010000206.1:0-1701 GCA_964420575.1 uncultured bacterium | reverse complement strand
TGCGTCTTGGCATAGCGTCACTTGTTCCTTGTGATTAACCTGCGTATTCGTTGATCAGTTCATAAAAACGGGTAAAAAGGTAATCGCTGTCGTGCGGCCCCGGTGCGTTTTCCGGGTGATATTGCACACAAAAGATCGGATGTTTTTTATGCCGAAACCCTTCCAGCGTTTTATCGTTCAAATTGATGTGAGTCATCTCGACTTCATCTTTTGGAAGAGAATCAATATTCACCACAAAATTATGGTTCTGCGAAGTGATCTCGATCTTCCGGGTCTTCAGATCCATGACCGGTTGATTGTTGCCGTGGTGCCCAAACTTTAGTTTTGACGTCTTCCCTCCAAGGGCTTGCCCGATCATCTGATGCCCCAGACAGATCCCGAACATGGGAAGTTTACCGATCAGTTTACGGACCGTTTCAACAAGATACTTCACAGCCGCCGGATCTCCTGGGCCATTCGCAAGGAAAAGACCGTCCGGCTTATAAGTTAAGATCTCAGAAGCGGTCGTATTTGCGGGAACAACTTGCACTTTAAAACCATGCTGATTGAGCTTCCGGAGAATATTCCATTTAACCCCGCTATCTACCGCAACGATCTTGAAACGTTTCTTCCGGACCTCTCCCCACGAAAACTCCTGAGGCATTGTTTCTTCAAACTCAAAAGGCTTGGAGCATGTGACTTCTTTAACCAGATCCACACCTACAATACTTTTGGATTTCTTCGCTTTTTGGACAAGCTTTTTAGGATCCGGCTCTTGGGTTGAGATCACGGCTTTTTTAGCTCCGACCGTTCGGAGATGCTTCACGAGTTTTCGGGTATCAATCCCTTGAATACCGAGGATGTTGTATTTTTTAAGATATTCATCCAGTGTCATTTCGGACCGATAATTACTGACCACCGGACTGACTTCCTTAACGATAAATCCTTCCACCCAAGGCCGCGAGGATTCAACATCCGCAGAATTGATCCCGTAATTTCCGATATGCGGGTAAGTCATGCAGACCATCTGCCCTTTATAGGAAGGATCGGTAAGGATCTCTTGGTATCCTGTTAAACCGGTATTGAAAACAACCTCCGCAAAAATCTCTCCCTCAGCGCCAAAACTCTCGCCTTCAAACCACACACCATCTTCAAGGGCTAATATTGCTTTTCTCATATGAGTCAGCTGATCCTTAGAGGGCGTACTGATAACCCTTTACGAACGTATAGAGGACTTTCCCCTTTAATTTTTTACCGTAAAAGCAGGAATTCACCGATTTAGAATGCACGCACTCTTCATTAAAAATCCAGTCTCTGTCCACATCCACAAGAATAAAATTCGCTTGTTCCCCTGTTTTGAGCCGTCCAAAATTCGGCTTTTTAAGAATCTCCGCGGGAACGAGGCTCATTTTCTTCACGATCTCTTCGAGTTTCCATTTCCGGCCATGAAAAAGTTCCGTCATCGCAACTCCAAAGGAAGATTCCAATCCGATCGTTCCGAACGGGGCCACTTCAATATCTTGGTCCTTTTCTTCAAAAGCGTGCGGGGCATGGTCCGTTGCGATCACATCGATAGTGCCATCTTCTAACCCTTTCAGCACAGTCTGACGGTCTTCTTCAGTTCTCAGAGGCGGATTCATTTTATAAAACGTGTCATATTTTACGAATTCGACATCCGTCAGAGCGATATGATGCGGTGTTGCTTCTGCCGTGATCGGAAGC
>CAYQTU010000205.1:0-1710 GCA_964420575.1 uncultured bacterium | reverse complement strand
CACGATCCGGGGTTTATCGCTCATGGGACGCCACCGTACCTTTCATAATCCGGGTTTTTGCCGTCCAAAAATAGAAACGACCGGCGTTTTAACAGCAACGGCGATATGGACAGGCCCGGAATCATTGGAAACAAGAAGAGCCGACCTTTTCAGCAGCGCTCCCAGCATGCCCAAGGTCAATTTCCCGGTCACGTCCACGACCGGCATATTGGTATTTTTTTTCAACTTTTCTACAAGCGGACGGTCCTGTCTCGTTCCGGTCACAAAAAAAGTACAGGCATGGTTCTTGCCGATCCAGGTGGCCAATTCCGCGAACTTTTCAACGGGCCACATTTTAGTCTTATCGCTAGCCGATAAATTTAAAACGATCCATGGCATTTTCCGGGAGACCTGATAAGCCGTTACCCATTTTTCAAGGGATGCCATGGATCTTGAACAGACCGGGAAAAAAGTTTCCGGTTTTTCCGTGGCAAAGACATCGATGTCTTGGAGCAGTTCAAAAAGGTACTCGGCTTCCTGTTTTTTCCCTTCCCTTTTATTATACGGATGAACATGGGTCAAAGCCCAAGGGGCCCGGCGGTCATATCCGATGCGGACAGGAATCCCGGCCAGCCAACCCGAAAGGTGTACGCGATTTGTGCTGTGGCAGTGAATAACGATATCGAATTTCTTTTTCCGTAACATTTGCGAAAAACAGAACTGTCCCCACAGGCTTTTTTCGCTTCCCTTTTTATCGTAAAGGATAATCTCGTTCAAAAAAGGATTCCCTTCAACGATCTCCCGATGCTGCAGAAAGATCAACGTCGCGATCCAGGCCCCCGGAAATTTTTCGCGCAACACTTTAAAAACCGGGGTCGTCAACACTAAATCGCCGATCCGGTCCGTCCGCGTGACAAGGATCCTGGGATGTTCAGGAATTTTTATTTTCATAAAGAAGTTCCTTACAAAGATCGAAAACTTTTTCCGGCTTCAGACCATGAAAGCAGCTCCTCTGCGCATAAGGAAGCTCGGAAGAATGACAAGAACAGGCTGCGGCATCCTCTCTGGCGATGCGGAAGGATCTTCCATGATGACCGTACTTTTCATGATCTGTTGGACCAAAGATCCCGACCGTCGGGGCCCCTAACTCGAATCCGAGATGCATCACCGCACTATCATTGGCCACGACCAGAGAAGCTTTGGAGATCAGGGCAGCCGTCTCTGAGATCGTGGTTTGTCCGCATAAAACATGAACAGCCGGGGACATTTTTTGGGCAACAGCTTCAGCGATCGTTTTTTCATTCTCAGCGCCGATCAAAAGGACCTGTTTCCCAGCGAACTCGATTAATTTGCGGATCAACGCCTGAAAGTGCTCCGCCGGCCAACGCTTTCGTTCGCTGGCCGCTCCGGGAGCGACCAGGATCCAGTTTTTTTTATCGGAAATTCCATTTTTTTCTAATTTTTTAAAAAGCTGGTTTTCATCTTCTTCATCAAAAAAATCAAAGGGATCGACCTTATCCAGACCAAATCCCATCATCTGAACGACCTCTAAATGGTTTTCTCTTTTATTAACATAATGGAAGCGTCGGAAAAGAGGGCTTCGCTTTTTGCAAGAAACCAGAAAAGGAATGGCGGTATTCCGGAGATCTACCACGATCTCGTAACGGGTCTTGCGGAGCTCTTTGAGGAACCGCCATTGAGAGAACAGATCCCCTTTTTTTTCATAGACCA
>CAYQTU010000204.1:0-1727 GCA_964420575.1 uncultured bacterium | reverse complement strand
GGGCTAAAGTTCGCTGCCCGCGAAATCCTGCATTGGTCAGAAGGGCTAAGTGTCAAAAAGAGCAAAAAAAAGAAGCCCACCAGGTGTGCTTCCGTGTTACGATCTTCTTCGTAAGTTGGACGCAAACCCAGTGGGCTGCTTTATATTCTTTTCGTCGCGTATACAGGTGATATCTTAAGTCATCACCGATATTTCAAGATCAGGCGGCAAGAGCTCCGTAATCTCCTAAATAACAGCTTATATCCTTCACAGATCTCAATTCCATAGTTCTCTTCTAATCCTTTGAAGCATTGTCTTAGATCCCTAAAATCCAAACGGGCCAAACGTTCAATGGCAGAAAAAGCTGCATTATCAATCATTCCAATATCCAAATAGTCGTATTTTTCCATACGCTGCTGGCAGTATTTTTTGCCCTGTTCAATGCGCCGGTTAACCATCATCAGCTCGGAAGACATTTTACATCGAAGCGAAAAGGCCACCACAGCATTTGGTTCCTTTCGTAATGCCGATTCCAAATATGGTTGTTGTGTGATAGCCTCGCCTAGGTCAAGCAGCATCATTTTTTCATCTTCGGTTTCATAAACTTCAACCGTATCATCGTCATCAGCAAGAAGGCTATCCAACATGAGTAACTCGCAATAGCGACTCATCCTCTCTCTATTGCCGCCCTTAAAGATTTCTCTGTCCGTTACCCGTTTCAGCCCTGACACATACTCGACTGCCCCGAAGGTATCAATAGGTATTCCACCAAGACCAGCCTTTTTTATTTCGGCATGTCCTATCCTGACCAGAACAGAAGGCACAGCTGGTAAGCCAATTGCAGCAATAACTGACTGAGCCACATATTCATTTACGGATTGCCCGTAGTTCTCACACTTGACGAGATAGGCTTTATTTTCAATCAGCACCTTGAATATCCTTCCGCCGCATCCGTTATCGTGAAAAAGCTCCAGGCTATTATTTACCAGTTCCATTTTTGCCCCTCTATCAATATGTAGCCATATACTGTTGATCGTTCTCCGTCCTACTTTTAAGATACAGAATCTTTTTCATGATCGTTTTCCTTCGACTCTCATGCTTCCGCCGCACAGCTCACGATATATTTCAAGAACTTATTATGAGAATCCTTCACATATTTTTTTCCGTCTATCGTGGACAATATCTCATGAATGAAATCCAATGTTTTCTTCATAAGCGGATCACCACAGTCTTTCCACTCCACAGAACCAATCATTGCAGCGGTTTTGGATTTTTCGATCAGATCGGCAAGATGTGCCCCATCTATCACGGTTTCCACGCCATCTGATATTACGATTGACTTTAACATCTCCTTCCTCAATCCCGGCGTCAGCTTCTTCAGGTACGCATTGACAGCCGTTACCACCACCAGATCCGTCTGCTCAAATCCGAATCTTTCTATGTTCATTCTGCTCCTCCATTGCGCCACTTTTATGACTATGTATTTCGTCCGTTGAGTGGGATTACTGCCTTGTTCCACAAGACAATTCGGAATTACTCACATAGCATGCCCGCTCTCACACTTGTACAAACTCAAGTCCATCTCCTTTTACCACGATCCTTGTTGCAACCACGGCATTCAGCAGTTCCTCTTCCTTGACGTTCCTTCCTTTGTAATTTCCTTTCCGCCTTTCCCTGCAGACCCAGGTCTTAATCTTCTCTCCGCCCGGGCCGTTAACTGTCCGCCTTGTCATTGGTGCGCCGCACTC
>CAYQTU010000203.1:0-1731 GCA_964420575.1 uncultured bacterium | reverse complement strand
ACAAGCGGATTGACCCCCATAAAATTAATGTGATCCGTGATCAGAACGATCTCCCCTTTTTTGTAATTCAAATTCAACCCGCCTGCCGCATTCGAGACTACAAGCGTTTGGGCCCCCAATTGACGGAGAACGCGGACCGGAAAAGTCACTTCATCAAGGGAATAGCCCTCATAAAAATGAAACCGGCCTTCCATCGCCGCGATCTTTTTCCCGCCGAGTTCTCCTAAGATCAATTTTCCGCTGTGGGATTCGACGGTCGTTTCGGGAAAAAACGGCAATTCTTCATACTGAAGGATTTTTTCCGCCTTGATCCGCTTCGCTAAATTCCCGAGTCCGGTCCCAAGAATTAAAGCGATTTCGGGCTTGAAGGAGGTTTTCTTACGGATATATGCCAAACATTTTTCGATCCGGTCCATGGTTGAAGTTTTTACTTTTTGAATACGTTTCATCGGCATAGATTTTTCCTTTATCGGAATTGATAAGCCAGTCGTGTTAAAAAGATCACCAGAATATTATTGACGATATAGATCAGCATAAACGCCAGAAGCGGCGTAAAATCGATCATCCCAAGCCGGAGTGGAATGCGCCGCAAAGGCTCCAAGATCGGATCCGTGGCCTGATGCAGGAACTGAACAACGCTGGAATAAGGGTCGATTGGAAACCACGAGATCAGGATCCGGGCAAAGATCAGCCAGTAAAGGATCGTGCAGATCCCGTTCACCAGCATGGCCAAACCTTGAAAGATCGTCCCCAGGATGTACACGTATTTCTCCTAATTTGTTTTTGTCCGCAACGCAAAACTGCGTTTCATGGCGGCGCTCAGGCCTTGTTGAAAAATAGTTCCGAACCGTCCCTTTTTCAGGACTTTTAGAGCGGCTTCCGTAGTTCCTTTTTTCGAGGTCACCATTTGCCTTAATTGAGCGCAAGAATATTTTGAACTCCGGGCTAAAAGTGCGGCGCCAACGGCGGTCTGAACCGCTAAAGTCGCCGCAACTTTCGGGGATAGCCCTTGCTTAACACCAAAATCCGCCAAAAGCTCCATAAGATAAAAAAAGTACGCCGGCCCACTGCCGCTCATTGCCGTCACAAGGTCCATCGCTTTTTCGGGCAACATGGCAACTTTTCCGCAGCCCGAAAAAAAAGTTTCCGCAAAACTCAACCCTTTTTTATCTTTCCCGGAGAGGACGGTCATGGATTCTCCTAATTTCGCGCCCAGGTTCGGCATCACGCGGATCACAGGAACAGATTTTCCGAAACCCTTCCGGATCTTTTCGGTCGTCATCCCGGCCAAAATCGAGATCACTACTTGCCCCGGACAAAGATGCTTTTTATTCTCTGCAGCAAACATCCCAAAATCCTGCGGTTTCATGGCAATCAAGATTACTTCTACTTTACCCATGAGATCTTTAAGCGACGGACTGGGTTTTACCCCTGTCTTTTTTGCAAAAGCCTTGGCCTTCGCGGTAACCTTATCATAAACCCATATTTGAGAAGGACTTGCAATACCGTTTTTAAGGGCTCCTTCCAGGATTGAGGTTCCCATGTTCCCTACGCCGACTAGTCCGATCTTTTGATGTACGCTCTTTTTCATTTGGCTATTCCTCTCGGAAAGACTAAAGAACCGATTCTAAGCAAATTTGCGCCTTCTTCAATAGCAATTTTATAATCTGCAGACATCCCCATCGAGAGGATCTTCAAGTCATGCTGAGGGAATTTTTGCTTTAAAACATC
>CAYQTU010000202.1:0-1736 GCA_964420575.1 uncultured bacterium | reverse complement strand
AGCGGCTCCGCGATCACTGTCGACCAGTCCAAAATAAACAGCTTCACATTCTTTTCGAAAGCAACAGGAAGGATACTCGCCGCCTTCGCCTCCCGGGAGGAGCTCGACGAGATCATCGAACGCAACGGGCTTCCAGGCAAGTCATGGAACGATATCGATTCCAAAGCGAAACTGGCGTCCGCAATAAGCGAAATCAAAAAAGCAGGTTATATAATCATCCATGAAGAAAACGGCATAACCTCCATCGCGGTCCCCGTCCTCGACTCCACCGGAAAACTTATAGGGGCCCTCGGATGTTATGCGCCTTCGTTCAGGTGCCCCCCGGAAAAACACGAAAGCATCATCCAGTCCCTCTTTTCCTCTGCCGCAGACATCAGGAACTACCTCTCCTGATTTGCAGAAAATGGTATCTGAATTGCAGGATTCTGCATTTAAGTTAAATCGCTTGGATAGTAGAATATGGCAAATCTAAAAAAAGAGGAATACCATGACAAATTTAGGAGTTCAGTATTACAGGGCGCCGTTTCCGGAAAGCAAACACTGGGAAAGCGATTTTGCAAAAATAAAGGCTTCAGGCCTCAACACCGTACAGCTGTGGGTACTCTGGGGATGGGTCGAAGCCCAGCCGGATAAATTCAATTTCGATGACTACGACCGCCTCGTCGACCTCGCAGAAAAAAACGGGCTCGGCGTAGTCCTGAGCACCATCGCGGAGATCCAGCCGCACTGGATACACAGGGTCGTCCCCGGCAGCGAAATGATCGACAACAGAGGCAATAAAGTAGTTTCGTCCTGCCGCTGCGAATGCCATTTCGGGATCACCCCGGGCGGATGCACCGACAATCCAAAAGTCTGGGAAAGAATGCAGAATTTCCTCCGCAAAACAGTCACACGCTACCACGACCGCTCATGCCTCAGAGGCTGGGACGCATGGAACGAACTGCGCTGGAACGTACAGGCCGACGGCATCGTATGCTTCTGTCCCGACACACTCGCAAAGTTCCGCCAGTGGCTCGACAAGAAATACGGCGGACTCGACGACCTAAATCACACTTGGAAAAGACGTTACGCATGCTGGGAAGACGTAATGCCCGGTAAGCTCAACGACCGTCCCTACACTGAAATGATGGCCTTCGAGCACTTCATCACATGCCGCGCCGACGAACATGCAGTCGCCCGTTACAATCTTATGAAATCCATCGACAAAACCCATCCCGTAACCGTCCACGGCGGGGCACCCACCCCCCTTTACTCCGGTTGCGACCACCTTTATCCCATCGACAGAGGCAACGACTGGAATTTCGCCGACACCCTCGACGGCATCGGCTGCTCCAGCTTCCCGAAGTGGAGCGGGATCGACGATGCCGATTTCGGAATGAGGGTCGAGCTCGTCAAATCCGCAGCAAGAGGCAAGCGCGTATGGCTCAGCGAAGTCCAGGGCGGACGCTCAGCCATAGGCTTCAACATATATCAGGACGTCGATGCCGATTCCCAGCAGCGCTGGATATGGAACGGCTTCGCGTGCGGCGCAGACACCATCCTTTTCTGGTGCTGGCGCGATGAAGTGTTCGGCCGCGAATCCGCAGGTTTCGGACTGGATGGCAACGACGGGTCCGCCGAAGAACGCCTCACCGCCATGAAGATAACCGGCAAACTCCTCGAAGAAAACAAATCCGTTTTCGAATCATACAAGCCCGATGAAGCCGAAGTCGGTATCCTCTTCAGCCCGCAGACAT
>CAYQTU010000201.1:875-1748 GCA_964420575.1 uncultured bacterium | reverse complement strand
CAGAGCCTGATTATCGCGCGCAAAGTCGCAAGCCCGATCCCTGCAGGCGCTCCCAATAACCACAATCTCAGTTTCCACGCGAGGGAGTGCTGGAACCTGACCGGGTCATTCCCGTAAGCCAGAAGGGATTGCGCAACAAAAAGCGTGTGCTCGGTATCGTTGCTCAACATCCCCTTCCCGAAAAAAAGCCGCTGCTTCCAGTTCGAACTCCACCCGAGCTTCGCTATAGTTTTCCGGCTGAGTCCTTCCGCTGGCAGTCCGAGGGAATCGCCGACGGCTGTCCCGATCAGCACCCCCCTAAAACGGTCTCTTAAAACATCAGGTCCGGAATCCATATTCAATCCTTCACAATGAATTTTCTTCGATAGGCGCTAGGCGTCATCCCATTAAAATCCCTGAAAAAACGCGCAAAATAGCGCTGTTCGTCAAACCCGACCTTTTCTGCGATATCGCCGACCGGAAGATTTGTCGCATGGAGCAGTTCCTTCGCCTCGGCGTTGCGCAGTTCCATTATAAGCTGATGCGGAGAATCCGCAAATTTCTTTTTCCACAATCTCCTGAAATTAGGATACGACACCCCGAATTTCCCGGCCACATCCGCAAGCTTCAGCGGCCGCCGGTAGTTGGCCCGGATAAAAGACTCCGCCGCTGCCATGCGCCTTTCCGAATCCGGAACACGCTCTTCCCGCTTCCGCCAGAAACTCAGGGAAAGCACCAGTTTCGCCAGCGAATCAAGCTGCATGCAAAGCTCCTCGCTCTGCGGCTCCTTCATAAGCTTCATCATGATCTTCACATAATCCTCCACCTCAGCGGCGGCCGACGACGCCGGGATCACCCCGCCATCGCCACAGACGGGTTCCCTCTCTCCGGAAA
>CAYQTU010000201.1:0-865 GCA_964420575.1 uncultured bacterium | reverse complement strand
ATCTCTACTGCATCTTCCGGAAATACGAAATAAAACTCGTCCCAGCTCCGGTACGGCGCATAGGATTTCCTTTCCCCCGGCATAGACAAAAGGAAAAAAGGCGGAAACACGTCGAAGCTCTTTCCTTCCGTCTTCATCCACCCTCGGCTGCCCCTCATGACATAACTGAAGGACAGATGGTCAAAACGGCGCTCTATACGGTAATCCTTCGACTCAAGAAAACCCAGCCGGCTCAATCCCGGCATTCCGCCTTTTCCTGACTTTTCCTTATCTATGTAAACTATCATTTTTTGAACATTTTTAAACTATTTTTATACATAATATCTATAGATAAAATATCATTTATTTGCTTTAATATATATAAGGAACCTATTAAATCAACAGTTTCAGGCTAGAATTAAGACCGGTCCAGATGTAGAATAAATCAGGAAGGGGGATTTTATTATGCCGGGATATCTTATTAATTCTATTGAGATACTGACGCTCTGCTCGTTTCCGGCAGTCGTTTTTCTCATGCTGAAGAAAAAACACTATGCTGCGCTTACAGCAACGGCAATGACTGTCGCAACGGCGACGATTGCCGAACTTGTCAATCAGTTCGTAACGAACGTGACTGTCTACAATCCGGCATTCCTGCTGAAAATCCCGGCTACGTCGATACCGTTCTTCATAATAGCCGGGGCGGCGATCCTCTCCTGCGGAATCGTTGAAGGCGCCGAGCTGGCAGACAGGCGTTTCTTCGAAAAGCCGTCAAAACTGCGGACTGCCTTTCTGGCATTTATCCTGACCGTCCCTCTGCCTCTGCTGGAAATAATCGGGACCGGATGCGGGATGTGGAAATGGCTTCACGAATGCAATATATATA
>CAYQTU010000200.1:0-1789 GCA_964420575.1 uncultured bacterium | reverse complement strand
TCTGTAAATACAAGCTCAACCTTTCCTGTAAGATCATAGCTGTAAGTTTATTTTGCTCCGTCAGGATATACTTTATCTTTCAGCAGACCATTAAGCAGGTATGTATTACGTGTTATGTTTCCGTATGCATCCTCTTCTGTCAATATATTGCCTGCACCATCATAGGTATATTTTTTTGTGAATCTGTCACTCTCATTTTCAGTATTATACCTTGCTGTCTCAGCAGATACATGCCTGATAACACGATTCATCACATCATATTCATATTCTTCGCCTATTGAGGCTGACGGATTACTGCCGTTATAGCCTTCACTATCAACCTTCTTTATTATATTGCCTCTGCTGTCGTATTCAAAGTATGATATTACAAAGCTTGTGTCTCCATTCCTGGCAATGGACCTTACAGGTCTGTTCAATGCATCATACTCTGTCTCAATGCAAGGAGCAGTATCTATTTTACTTTCATCCGTATAATATCTGGGGTCTATTTCCTTGATCCTGTTACCGTTCTCATCATATACATAACGGGTTGTTTTATCCGTTTCATCAGTCTCGCGTATAAGGTTGCCTGTTCCGTCATATTCATAGGTTTTCGAACAAGCTGTTCCCTGCTTCATCAGCACCTCCCCTATGACATTTCCTTTTCCATCGTATGTATATGTGGTAATCTTTTTCGATTCAGCATCTTTATAGGGTTCTTTCTTCTGTTTGACTCTGTTTCTGTGATCGTAAGTGTATTCGGTAATATAATACTTATCATCGTCAAACACCTCTTTTGAAAGGGGATTACCGTTATAGTCATAGATGTACTTGGTTTCATAGTAGCCCTGTCTGACATCATTGGCATACTGCAGGCAGCCTTCTTCTCTTGTCTGTTTTCCGGCAAAATCATATTCATAATTAATTTGTATATAGCTGCTCCCTGATTGGTTGACTGCTTCTGTGTATTGAAGGACATTGCCCAAATTGTCATAATTATAGTGTATATGACCTTTTCGAGTCTCATCTATCTTTTTGTATTCATCCGTCATCCGATTCATGGAATCATAAACATATTCAACTTCAGATGAAACCGTATCATCACCGTTTACCACCGTGCCGTTCTTAAATTTCAATACATTGCCTATATCATCATAGGTATAGCTCTTATATATGAATTGGCTTTCCCCATTTTTGTACGACTTCTCCAATTCGACTCTTCCCAGTACGTCAAATATGTACTCGGTTATGTTTCCACCCGATCCTTCTTTTCTGATCAGCATCCCCATATTGTTGTACACATATATTGTCTCATTATCAAGGGGATCGATTTTCTTTACCAAGTGGCCTAATGAATTATAAATATATCTTTCGGTGCTGCCACGGGCATCTGTATAGGAGATTTTGTTTCCTTCATAGTCATAAGTGTACTTACTGGTATTATATTTTATTTTGTCCGGGGTAACATCTGTGGCTACCAGCCTGTCGTTTGCATCATAATACATCCTTGTCTGATAACCTTCCTCGTCGGTGACTGTTATAATACCATAGATATTCCCGTCTGTTCCGTTTGAATAGCTTATACTCATACTTTCCTTCTCGACAGAGTCCTTATCCCAGTATGACTTTCTTATAAGCAGATTCCGGCTGTTGTACTCATATCGTATGCTATGCCCATTGGCGTCTACCTCTTTGGTTTTATTACCGTTTGAATCATATTCTGTCTTGCTTAGCACATGCCATGCACCCTTATCATACACTCTGGATTCTACCTGAGCCCCAAATATGTCATAGCTGTATGAGTAAACCA
>CAYQTU010000199.1:0-1801 GCA_964420575.1 uncultured bacterium | reverse complement strand
TGTTTGTCCCCCATGTTTCTTTTGCCGGAACCAGGACCTTCATCAAGGAATACAGCTACCGGGCAAGCGAAGACGACAGCCGGAATTCAAGCCGTGTCATCGCGTTACGAGAGGTGAAAAGGCTTCTTCTGGAGGAGCTGGGGACGTATCTCGAAAGCGATACGGAGGTGAAGAATTTCCAACTCACCAGGGATCAGATCACAACCCTGACGGCGGGCATCGTCCAGACGGAAATCGTCGATGAAAAGTGGGACGGGCACGTGTACTGGCTGAAAGCGAAGATTGCAGCCGATCCGGACAAGGTGGCGCAGTCGATCGACGCCCTGCGCAGGGACCGCGACAAGACAAAGGAACTGGAGACGATCAGGAGGAAGTCGGACGAACTGCTGCGGGAGGTCGAAACGCTCCGGAAAGAACTGGCTTCTGCAAAAAACGGGGAGACACAGAAAACAGCGTATGATCAATCAATCAGGAAATTGTCCGCCAGGGAATGGCTGGAACGGGGCTTTGCAGCCAAAGACCGCGGGGCGTTCAAAGAGGCGATTGAAGCGTACAGCCGAGCCATTGAACTGGATCCCGACAGCATCGAGGCCTACTATGCACGGGCCTTGATCGGCGACGAGAATCACTCCATGCAGGATTTCTACAAGCTGCTTACCATCGAGCCGAAGGACTCGAAATCCTACCTGTATCGGGCCTGGACCTATAAAGAGCTCAAAAAAGGCGACCTTGCACTCGATGCATTCGGAAAGGCGATCCACTCGGCTTCCGGAACCAGAGAAAGAGCGGAGGCTTATTATGATCGCGGGAAGTATTATTATGCCGACAGGAGGGATTTCAGCCTGGCGGTTCGGGATTACACGGATGCAATCAGATTGAACCCGAAAGAGGCGAATTATTATTTCTACAGGGGATCATCCTATAGCAACCTTGGCAGGAGCGATCTCGCTTACGCGGATTTCAACAAGGCAATCGAACTTGACCCGCGAGATTCCACAAATTACGTGGCGCGTGCGAGTGTCTTGATCAATCCGATGAACAAGCCGGAGCTGGCAATCGCGGATTATGACAAGGCAATAGAGCTTGAGCCGGTTGCCTTCAACTACATGCAGAGAGCGTCGGCATATTTGCTGCTCGGCAAAAAGAGTCTTGCGGACATGGATCGCAGCAAGGCATCTGAATTGTATGCGGATGACTTTTCCAGGCGTGGAGATTACGATTTTGCGATTGGAAAATATGATGATGCCATTGAATTAAAACCGGGTAATTCGACACTTCATTATAAACGGGCTCTTGCTCATGCAGGCAGGGGAGATTCGAAAAAAGCAATCATTGACTTAAGAGAAGCAGTCAGGCTTGATTCGTCGAATAAAGTCAAGGCCCAAAAGGATCCGCAATTTAAAAGCATCAAAAACCACCCTGACTTTATCAAACTGGTCGGCAAGTAAACGACATGCCATTGGATCGGTGTGAATGTAGGGCACAAAAAAAAGGGATCCTCTCAGAGAGCAACCTAAATAAATCAGATTTGAAATATTTTTTTGGGGCTTTAATTTACCGATTTGAAATCTGATTTATTTTTGGGGGACGCAAACAGCGTTTCATTTCTCATCTCATGTCTACCTTCAAAAAATGAAACATCTGATTCAATGATTGAATCATTGGTTCATCGATCCCGCGCTGCACCGCCGCTCTGAATAGACAAATATCCATAAATAACAATATGTAACGCGTTCATGCCATGCAAGGGCACATCCCTTGCTCTATAGGGAACCGTTCCATGCACATCGTGGGAAGGCAG
>CAYQTU010000198.1:0-1823 GCA_964420575.1 uncultured bacterium | reverse complement strand
CCCCGGGCAGATTCGAACTGCCGACCCCCTGCTTAGAAGGCAGGTGCTCTATCCAACTGAGCTACGGGGTCAAATCTCGTACCATTAAAACGGATGCTTCATTATAAAGAAAGAACCATCCGCCGCACATCATTTTCTGAACTTCTTTGATATAAAAAAGCCCTGTTTGTCCGAAGACAAGCAGGGCTTTTTACATTTAACAATCCCATCAAGATCCGTTAAGATTTCCCTGGCCCTTTCAGCGGACTTTTACGTACATCCCGCTGGACCCGGATCACTCGCAATGCGCCTCGGGGCTTATCAAGATCTTTGGGCAGGAGCATTTCATTTTTAATAAGTGATGCTCCTACGATCCCTTCCATGGCTTGCCGAAGCATCCACCCTGCGGCCCCGGTATAACCATGCCAAATCATTCTTCCCATATCAAATTTCGTCAGCATGTCCGCAGATTGCTTGTTCGGTTGGCCCCCATAGATCTCGACTTTTTGAGGGGTTACATGCGGGATAGGAGATATCTTCAGCCAAAGCCGGTAGGCTATACCTCGATATTCATCCGCTTTAGCTTGGTCTCCTCGCTGTTCAAACTGTTCCGCTAAGATCCTGGCCGCTTTCACGAGCCATTGGACCCCATGGCAATACATCCCGTTCTCGCGAACGCCTTCAGGATATTTACTGCTCCGGCCAAGATACGGTTTGGTATCTTCTCGAAGCGCCGGCCATCCGAGGAGGATCGTATCCTCTTTTTCAAGAACGTTCAACGCTGTGTTGAATACTTTAAGCCCCCGGTCAAAATTAATACCGCTCATGACCGCCCAAGCAGCAGTAAGAGCATCAATCTCCCAAATACCGCTGTCCTTCACGCCGATCTCGGTTCCGTCGTCATGAAAGGCCCGGAGGTATCGGTCTTCTCTCCAGGTCAGCTCAATCGCTGCTTCGAGTTCACGCATCTTCTTAAGATAATGCTCTTTGCGCTTAGGCCCGTCCTTCATTTCGATCACATCGATCATCTCTTTAAGGATGTAATAAAGGAAGAATCCAAGCCACACGCTTTCTCCGTGACCTTCGCTTCCGATCTCATCCAGCCCGTCATTCCAGTCCCCCACACCCATCAAAGGCAGCCCATGTTTTCCCATTCGGTCATTCAACACAAGATCGATCGACCGCAAACAGTGCCGATAAACCGAATCCGCACGGATCGCTCGATGGTAGAGATGCCCCCAACCTTGTTTGTTTTTGGGAAGAGGGGCAAAAGGAAATTCAGAAACCACATACGATGCCATCTCGTCAAGGATCGTAAAATCTTCTGTTGCTTTAAGATATTCCCCCACGCCCCAAGCCAGCCACAAAGGATTATCCGAGGCATGCGAGCGGCAAGAAAATGCCGTCCGCCCATCCGTTAAAGTGAAGAACCAGTGAAAAACATCTCCTTCGATGAACTGTTGGGCCGCATGCAACAGAATCTGCTTCCTGGCCAACGCCGGATCCACCCACATAAGATTGACCGTATCCTGGAGCTGGTCACGAAAACCAAAAGCTCCGCTTGTCTGGTAGAAACCCCGCCTCGGCCAAATGCGCTCTGCAAGAGCTTGGTACTTCAGCCAGTTCTGATAGCGATTGAATTCCGGTTGAGTGGTTTCAACTTGAACAGTTTCCATCAAGTTAAGCCACCATTTTCTCGTTTCCTCAAGACTTTTCCTGGCATTTTCAAGGTTCTTATATTTCTGAACGATCTGAACCGCTTGCTTCCGTTCATCGGTTTGCCCCAGAATGATCGCAACCGTCGCTTCACCGCGAGCCGGGATCTCCATCGTCCCCAGGAAACT
>CAYQTU010000197.1:0-1855 GCA_964420575.1 uncultured bacterium | reverse complement strand
ATTTTAAGCTGGATAAAGGAATAAAAACAAAGACCATCCACCTTCCCCACCAGGCTTGAGTAACGTTTTATAAACTCCTTCTGGTCATATGGAGGCCTGCCTGTTTTATAGTTATACATGATTCCTATACTATATGCAGAGGCACTTCCGCCAGCGTGCAAAAGCGGAGTCAAATAAAAATTGCCGTTATCAAAGCCGGATTTGCCGACAGCAAGAACCTTTCCGCCTGACTTGACATAATTTCCCAGCGCGTCGGTAAAAGAGACCTCCTGTCCTTTAGGAATTTTAAAATCATCAGGGAAGATCAGAATTTTCGTTGCCGGTTCAGAGAATATTTCAGGACTGGAGATATCAACATTTTTTGAAGAAAGCCCCGATTCCTGCAAAGCTCTCGCCCATGTATGAGCGGACGGCGTTTTCAAAATGCATAGAAGTCTCTGATCGCCACCATCGACACGTCCCGCAATCGATACCAAGATGCAACTCAATAAAGCTGCCTGCAAAAAGCCCATAATAAGCACTCCTATTTAATTATAGTTCCGGGAATAAATGAATATTCATTTGTAAGCTGCTGGTTGTCCAGCGAATCCGCATGCCCGTCTCCGAAAAGCACATTGCATCTGTTTAAATGCCTTACATGCACGGGATTGCCAACCTGGTAATTCATAAAAATATACCATTGATAATCGATAGCCGAGGTACTGTGATTGGAATCGGCAAAAAGTATAAAAGCAGTAGGCCTGCCATGGAATTTTCCGGCAGAATCGGTAACCTGATCTAAGATTCTGAATGCATATCCATAACGATATCTCATTCCATATGAACGCCCGCCCTGAGTCCATGTGCCTTTATTATTATTTGGATAGGTGAAATGAGAAGGACAGACTAGAATGCAGGGCTTACCGGCTTCAGGAACAGGCAGATAGCTATTGTTATATAACTGAGAATTCCATGTCGCGGATGCCGCGCCGCTATATGTCGGTGTCCAGCCGTTATTATCGTACTGGTAAGCGCCTTCAGCTATCGAAAGTTGCTTCAAATTGCCAAGGCATAGAATCTTATACCCATTTTCTTTGGCCTTGCGCAACGCTGGGAGCAATATTGCCATAAGCAGGACTATTACGGATATACAAACCAAGAGTTCGATTAAGGTAAAATCATTGATCCGAAATGACTTACGGCTTGTGGGCCTTGCGTCATCGACCAAGTAGGAGGTGAAGTTTTTCCTCATACGGCTTTTCCCCTGTCTTTTTTCGCAGACTATTAGTTTATCTCCGGATGGATGGTTGTTCATTTCAGCAAATCCCTTCTTTTCCATTTCAGTCGGTTCTGTATTTACTCCTGCCATTTGAATATGCATTCTATTCATACTCGTTTATTTCGTTCTGCCCGCCAATACGCAGCTAATGGATAGATTATTGCAAAAGAAATAGCTTTTTTATAGTCGACTTGTATAAGTGATTTTTTCAAAAGTTCAAATTGTTCTAACGGAAGCGGCCGCTCCGGATACATCAACTGAATAAGCAAAGCTTCTCCTGGTTCGCGAACGGGAGAAACCTCATTATCCCAGAATTCGCTTGGCCAGGTAAATACATCGCCATATCCACAATCACGATATGCCTGCTTTAATTCCCTTATTCGCCAATCCATGTTAACAATATTTACATCAACAGGCTTATAATTCAGGCACTTACAAGTCATGCGACCGATTCCTTCTGCTAATTTTTTCATACCACTTTTGCAGGCTGTCTGGATAGCGGTCTCTTCTTTTTCAATTCCGCTAATTGTTTCCAAAGAAACCTGATGTTGAAAAAGGCCATAAGTATAATTATACTTTTCAACGGGTACATCGATC
>CAYQTU010000196.1:0-1857 GCA_964420575.1 uncultured bacterium | reverse complement strand
CTCCTTAAAAGAGCGTACGAAGCCCCGAGTCGATACTCCGTTTTCTCCATTCGGGGATATTTAAACGTTTCTGCCGCAATCGCCCCGTTGACAATAATCCCCTTAGGGTATCGGAGCCTCAAAAAATCGTCGAGATAAACGGCCAAGGGTACCTTTGCCGCAATCCGTTGATAGACCCTAAGCGGCGCCAAATAGGAATCGATGACCACAATATCCGCTCGTCTTGTAAATCGGCATAATGTTTTCTCTCTACTGAGCCAATTCGTAATTACATCGATCTGTTTTTGGAAATGCCGTTTGACGGACGCATCTCCATGGACGATCAGTACAGCATGGGCCTTTTTAGCTCTTAACGCATCCTTCAAAGCCAGACATCGGGTAATGTGCCCAAAACCGATCTTTTGCCCTCCTTCCGTAAGAATGACCGCCCGCAATTTACGCATGAGCTTTAAGGACCTCACCATGACTAAGAATTTTTTGGAACGCCGCGATCACATCCTCCATATCCTCAATCGTATGAGGATGGCGACAAACCGGGAGCACAAGCAGTTCATGAAAATGCATCCTCTCAGTTACCGGACAAACCGTATCCGGACAAATCTTACGAAAGACCGGCTCATAATAGATGGGACGGACATAGCCTCCGCCGCAAGGGATTCCCTCAGCGTTCAGCGCTTTGATAAAAGTCGCACGGTCAATCCCAATGGCTTTTTCGTCAAACTTGATGGGATAGGTAAAATAAACATGCTTCGAGGAAACAGGCCGCGAAGGCGGTGTCAGCCCTTTCAGTTTTGAGAGCTTTTCCGTCAAAAAGTCTGCCAGACGGATCCTTTCCTCGGTCAATTGGTCCAAACGGCGGAATTGACCGATCCCCACTGCGGCTTCCAGTTCGGTCATCCGGTAATTCCAGCCCAAAAGATCATCGTGAACCTTATCCATTTTTCCGGTCACTACCTCGCCGTGGTTCCGGACCAACTGCAGGCGAAGCGCCAGGTCGGGATCATCCGTAACCGCAACGCCGCCTTCACCTGTTGTAATGATCTTATGCTGATTAAAACTAAAAACGCCGACATCACCGATCGTCCCGGCCTTTCTCCCCTTATAAACAGCCCCGGGTGACTGCGCGCAATCTTCGATCACGGCAATGTGGTGTTTTTTCGCGATCTTCATAATGGCATCCATCTCCGCCGGCAGACCAAACAAATGGACCACAATGATCGCCTTTGTTTTCGGGGTGATCTTTTTTTCGATATCGTTCGGATCAATGCAAAAACTGATCGGATCAATGTCCGCAAAAACCGGTGTGGCGTTCTGCATTAAGATTACGGTGGCCGAGGCCGACATGGTATACGGCGGAACGATCACTTCATCCCCGACCCTGATCCCAAGCGCCGCAACCGCGGCATGAAGACCCGCTGTTGCAGAATTCACTGCCACTGCAAACTTTGAACCAAAATAATCCTGAAATAATTTCTCCAGTTGGCGAACCTTCGGCCCGCCTAAAAAAGCTTCTCCGGGTTGCGCCACAAAACCTGAAAGCTGACCACTCCCTAGGACTTCCAGGACCAAGTCCCGTTCTTCCTGACCGATCGGAGGCAATACCGTAAATGGTTTTTGCCTGACTTTTTCACCGCCTAAAAAAGCAAGTTTCGTGTCCACGTTCATTCCCCTCTTCCTTTTAATGATTTTTCCGGTTCGTGACAGGCAGCTCGATAAGTTTGCCGTTATTTTTCAACGACTCCCGGACAGCCGCGATCACTTCCAAAGCAGCCCGGCCGTCTTCGACCGTCGAATCAACCTTTGCCTTTTTCATGACCGCGTTCAGGAAATTTATGACCGCGTTCTCCAGAACTTTTT
>CAYQTU010000195.1:0-1864 GCA_964420575.1 uncultured bacterium | reverse complement strand
ATGACAAGAAAAGGCGTTTTTAATACTGCTCATCTGCAACAGATTGTAAGTGATATAGAAAAAAATGCGTATGACTCGCGTATACCGTTAATGGTTCATACCTATTTCTGCGATCTGTGGGTAGTGCTTGAGAAGGCAACAGAGGCTCTTAATGAAGACGGGATTGTTGCTTTGGATATTGGCGACAGCGCTTATGGGGGCATTCATGTCCCAACAGATTCCATTCTAAGTGAAATGCTGGATAAACTTGGACTCATCCATCAAGAGGATGTGACTTTGCGTGAACGGATGTCTCGAAATGGACAAAAGCTTCGACAAGCATTGCTCGTGTTCAAAAAAAAACAACAGCGAAGAAAAACTGAAAAGAAAATAACACTCCCTGGTGAGTGGAAAGAATTTAAGGATAATCTTCCACATCAGAAGGGAGCCATGGCCGCCAGAAATTGGGGCAATCCATTGCACTCTCTTTGTTCCTATCAAGGAAAGCTTAAGCCTGCCATTGCCAACAGTCTTGTTACAGCTTTTGTTCCAACGGGAGGCAAACTGCTCGATCCGTTTGCTGGTGTTGGGACAATCCCTTTTGAAGGGGCATTACATGGAATAAAGTCATTTGGTTTTGAAATAAGCCCGTCAGCATATTTTATTGCAAACGCAAAAGTTCATCGACCCCAAAAGGAACGCGTAGAAATTTTGTTGAAAAAATTAGATCGCTTCATAAAAACATGCGACGTTTCAAAGAGCGATATAAGAATTGCGGATGAGATAGCTTTTAACGGGAGAATTTCTTCGTATTTTCACGAGGAGACTCTGAAGGAGATCATCTCTGCTAGAAAGTTTTTTGCGCAGATGGATACATCTTCAGAGTTCTCCTTATTACATGCCTGCATGCAGCATATTTTGCATGGGAATAGGCCTTACGCATTAAGCAGAAATTCTCATCCATTGACGCCATATGCTCCATCGGGGGATTTTGAATATAAAAATGTAATGGATCACGTGCGATCCAAGGTTACAAAGAGCCTTAACGCTGATTTGGGGGAGAATTTTTGTGATGGAAAAATCTGGCTTCAAGATTGTACCGAACAATGGCCAGATGAAATCAATAACTTGGATGCAATCATCACATCGCCCCCGTTTTTCGATAGTACTAGATTTTATCTTATGAACTGGATGCGGCTTTGGTTTTCTGGCTGGGAAAAGGAAGATTTCAAGCTGAATCCAGCACGGTTTATAGATGAGCGGCAAAAACTTGGGTTTAACGTGTATGATCCAATATTAAGAGAAGCCAGAGATAGAGTCAAAAAATCTGGCGTAGTAGTGTTTCATCTTGGCCAGAGTAGAAAATGTGACATGGCACAAGAGTTGTCAGTAATTGCAAAAAAATATTTTCGGATTGCTGACCTATTTTCGGAAAATGTGTCTCATTGCGAAAGTCACGGCATAAGGGACAAAGGAACGGTTACTGCACACCAGTACCTTGTGGTTATTCCTTAGGGTCAGATTTTAGGCGGGCATTGGCGTGTCGTATAATGTCCTTAGATATGCTGGGCGAAACCGCAAAGAAATCGAAATTGGCCATTCTGAGAATGCGATTTCTAACCTTTATCAACTCGTCGATGTATGGGGCGTATTTAGCAAGCATATTTTCAACGAATTTTCTGTCCTTTAGTGCCTCCAGCGCATCAGGATTAATGTGTGGTGGGCTTGTTAAAAGGTCATAAGGTATGCCTGTGCTGACAGTCAAACGTTTTAATTCGTTGCCGCTGTAATATGCGCTTGGCCATTTTCCTGACTTTTCAGAATTGTGTTTTCCGCATAAGAGTGTTGCGTTGTTCGTGGTTAGCGGCCACAGCATGGACACGGG
>CAYQTU010000194.1:0-1866 GCA_964420575.1 uncultured bacterium | reverse complement strand
CCTCGATTATTTTTTAGTGAAACAGCTTGCTTCAAGGATCGGAAAAGGGGCTGGGCACATGAAGGATTTTTATTATTTTTTGATCGTTCTGCCCGTCTCTTTTTTGCCCTGGACGGTTTTTTTGCCGCAGGCTTGTGCGGCGGTCTTCAAGAGAAATCCGGAGGATCTTGAGAAAAGGGAAAAGATCCAGTTCCTCTTTCTTTGGTTCTTGATCCCCTTTCTTGGTTTTACCTTTTTTAAAAGTAAACTTGCCACTTATATTGTGCCGCTTTTCCCACCGCTCGCTCTTTTGGTCGGGAGGTTTTTAGCGGATGTCCTTGAAGGGGGGAACGTCCCGGGCAAAGCCGTAAAGATCGGTTTGGGGATCGCTGTTTTTATTCCTCTTGCGGTGCTGATCGGAGGGCTTGTCGTTATGGCCGTGAAGCCCATATTGATCCTGGGGATCCCGTCCCAGGTGATCCTCCTGGCCGAGATTTTTATGGTGCTGGTTTTTGTACTTATGGTTTGGAATTTTCGGCGCGTTAGGGTCAAACGATTGCTCTATCTCCTTCTTCTTACTTATTGCGGTCTAGGGGTTCTGGGGTTTTGGGGGCTTCCGTCTCTGCAATTGCGCAGCATCAAACCGTTTGCTCAAAAGATCCTGGAGAACCGGAAACCCGGAGATCTGGTTTTTATGTATAACCGGAACTTTGCGAGCCTTCCTTTTTACCTCGGGGAACGCATCCCGCGTATTTGTATTGAAGCCGATCTGACGTTTGCTAAATCTTCGGATCTGGAACGGTATTTTATCGAGGATTGTAAAGCTTTGAAGCCTAAGCTTGAAACGGATCAAAGGGTTTTTGTGATGTCGGATACGGCCGGTTATGAAAAAGCCCGGCAGTTGACTTCCCGGCCACTTTATGTCATTTTAAAACAACAAAAAAGCATTTTATTCTCCAATCGATCCTGAACTCCCTGGAGTTGAAAGTATTTATGAAAAAGAAACAACTTTGTTTAGTTACGGGCGGAGCGGGTTTTATCGGGTCTCATTTAGTGGATGCCTTGCTTGCCCAAGGCTACCGGGTCCGCGTTCTGGATAATTTCTCAAACGGAAAAATGACTAATTTGCATGATTCGTTATCACGGATCGAACTTCTCAGAGGGGATTTGAGGAGAGAGAAGGACCTTCAAAAGGCGGTTCGGGGAGTGACCTATGTTTTTCATGCGGCGGCTATGCGAGCTGTTTTGCGATCAGTTGAAAATCCTATAGAAACTCACGATGTGAATGTAACCGGCACATTAAAGCTTTTGATCGCATGCCGTAAAGCCGGGGTGAAACGGGTCATCTTTTCTTCTTCGTCTTCGGTTTATGGAGATACTCAAAAATTCCCGACCCCCGAAAATGTAATCCCTCAGCCGGAATCTCCTTATGCGGCTTCTAAAGTGATGGGGGAATATTACTGTAAGAATTTTTGGACCCTCTATGGTCTTGAAACGGTTTCTCTTCGTTATTTTAATGTTTTTGGCCCACGTCAGGACCCAAAGAATAAATATGCGAATGTGATCCCTCTTTTCATCGAAGGGTTATATAGGAAAAAACCTTTGGAGATCCATTGGGACGGAAAGCAGTCCCGGGATTTTTGTTATATCGACAATGTGGTCTTGGCCAATCTCCTGGCCATGAAAGCCCCCAAAGCTGCAGGCGAAACTTTTAATATCGGCGGGCATCAAGAAATCAGTCTTTTAGATTTTCTTAAAAGTCTGAAAAAGATCATGAAGGCCTCAGAAGTGAAATTGAACTTTAAGCCTAAACGCGCCGGAGATGTCCGCCGGACTTTTGCGGATATCAGTAAAGCTCGGGGAATACTGGGTTATCGTAAGATCATC
>CAYQTU010000193.1:0-1875 GCA_964420575.1 uncultured bacterium | reverse complement strand
GAGCGGCTTGAGCGAGTTCTTCGACATCAAAGAGTTTTTGTTTTATCATAAAGTAAGCAACACCAAAAGGATAAATTGGCAACAAAAATAATCCGTACTGTGGGATAGGAATTCCATATACAGGGAAAAAAGTTAAGCTTCCTCCTAAATAACCAGCAAAAGCTGACCAAAACAGCCCTTTATATTGTTCATTTTCAGGAAAAGATGTTTTTCTTATTTTTCTAAAAAGTTCAAAAAAACTAAGCGGAACTATAATGAAAAACAATGTAACAAATAAATTATATACGGGACCAGCTTGCACATAATAAGCAAAACCAACCATGGGGCTCATTTTGGGAATAAACCATGGAGAAAAAATAAACAGAGCAAAAAATAAACAAATTGAATTAGTGATTCGTAAAAGTAATTTTCTCTTTTCTTCTCCAATGTAATTGAGGATAAATCTATACCACGTTGTAGGAATAAAAAGTGAAAACAGATGGCTGATTCGTCCTGAAAATAAGGCAAGGTTGTAATTATCATCAAGGCTTAAATAAATTGCAAAAAAAATAGCCCAGCCAGCCTGTGTGATAACAACTAAAAGATATTGATTCCCAATCATGTCTCTTCGTTTTAACCAAACTAAGAGGCCTAACAAAAAGCTGCAAAATGCAAAGCATAAAAGTGCAAAATTATAAGGGTTCATAGAGCTGAAGAGATGTTGACGGGTAAACGGACCGTGAAAATAGTTCCCATACCAGCCTGAGATCTGACGGTAATGCGGCCATTGATCTTTTCCACAAGCTGCTGGGTAATGTAAAGACCGAGTCCTGTCCCCTCTTGTTTGGTGGTGTAAAAAGGCCGGAAGACATCTTTGAGCTTTTCTTCCGGGATCCCGGGCCCATTATCCTGGACAGTGATTTGAACCTGTTGAGAGTCAGCTCTGGTTGTGAGTTTGATCTCACCATCTGCCTTATTCATCCCCTTAACGGCCTGGACCGCGTTCACCAATAAATTGAACAGGATCTCCTCTAAATAACGGCGGTCCGCACAAACGTCCGGAAGGTCTGCCGGAAGCTCCCGGATCAATGCAATATTGTGCGCGGCAAGTTCATAACGGATCAGCGGCAGGATATTCTCGATCATTTCTTCGATCTTTACGGCTTCGAATTTGATCTCGCTATCGATCCCGGCCTTGGCAAAAAGAGAAAGCCTTTTGATGATGTCCATAGCACGGTCCGCTTGAGCCATGGCCCTACGCATGGAATCTTCCCCTTGTTCGATGATCTGCCGATCATCTTTGAAGACCCCTTCTTTTCTCCGCTCGAGCCAACTTTCCGCGAGGCCTTTGATCACAAAAAGCGGGTTTTTGACCTCATGATTGATGCTTGCGGCAAGGACACCGACTGCCGTGAGTTTATCCCTGTGTGCCGCTTGAGCGAGTTCTTCAATATTAAAAAGTCCACGACGGACAAGAAAGTACGCCATGGCAAAGGGGTAGATCGGCATTAAAAACAGCCCGTATTGAGGTAAAGGGATCCCATAGATCGGAAAGAAGGTTAAACTCCCCCCAAGGTAGCCCACTAGCGAAGTCCAAAGCAATCCTTTGACCTGTTCTTTTTCAACTCCTTTAACTTCCTGCATCCTTCGGTAAAGCAGCCAAAACCCCAAAGCAACGATCACAAAGTAAGATATGGTCTTAATATAATAAACAGGTCCAGGGGTCGAATAAAATTGGAACCCCACCATCGGCTGCATGAAAGGGATGAACCATTTTGTAAAAATGAATAGATCGATAAAGATCGGGTTTAAATAAAGAATGAAAAGCAATTTTTTATACCTTTTTTCCCTTTGCGTAAAAACAAGGCAAAAATGGAACCAAATCACAGGGATAAA
>CAYQTU010000192.1:0-1929 GCA_964420575.1 uncultured bacterium | reverse complement strand
GTTCTGGCAAAGAACGCCGAACCATCGGTGAAAGCCGATATTGCATGTCTGCTGGCGGCGAATGTAAATGATCCGGAAAAGCGTTCCAATATTATTGAAGTCCTGAACTGTGGCGCTTTAAAGTACTATGAAGGACGGAAATGGGTCGATAATATTCTTGCCGATTACTGTTTGACTGAAAAAGCGGATATCTTCGGCACTGCATTGAAAAAGAATCCTGAATCCGTGGAACTCTGGAAGCTTTATGCCGAACTGTTGAAAAACTGCCGGACGTCAACAGAGCCGATAACAAATTCTGACAGGGTTGCAGTTATAAATAATGCAGAACGGTTCCTGAAAGAAATAAAGACAGGCCGGAAAGAATCGAAACTATGCAATGAAAAAGTCGATGAATTGCAAAAACTCCTCGAAACAATGCGAATGGAATCAGATAAGCTGAAACAGGAACAAGGACACTGCGAAATCCGGTTGGGTGGGAAAAAACTGGCTTCGGAAAGCCATGCCATTGTTATCCGCGATGCGGCCGGTCCATAAGAAAAATATGCCGCAACGGATTTGCAATATCATCTTGAACTTTTGACTGGCAATGCGCTTCCGATTCTGAAAGATTCGGAAACGGCCCATGATAAACGGAGCTTCTTCATAATAGGCAGAAGCCGTTTGCTGAAAGATTGCAAGATCAATGTCGACTGGGAAAAACTTGAAAAAGACGGGATATTTATAAAGGCTTCAGGCCCTCATTTATTTCTGGCGGGAGGACAACGGGGCGTCTTATATGCCTGTTATACCCTTCTCGAGGATTTTCTGGGAGTGCGCTGGTTTTCTCCCGATTGCACCGTATATCCCCGTGAAGGCCGTTTCGATCTGGCTGGAATCGAAAAGAACTATATCCCGGTATTCGAATTGAGATATCCGAATTCGGTCATGGCAAAGGATCTCAACTGGACGGCAAGGAATAAAATAAACGCATATGACCGCCTTGACAAAAAACATGGAGGATATGTATCTTACGGAAAATATTTTGTGCATACATTTAACTATTTTGTTCCGGTCCATGAATATTTTAAAACACATCCTGAATATTTTTCCGAAATTGACGGAAAACGTCAGCCTGGGAGACCGAGAGGCAGGAGCGTAACTTATACCCAGCCATGTCTCAGTAATCCAGAAGTTGAAAAACTGATATTGTCTGGCGCAAGGCGGGCCCTGATCGAAAATCCGGATGTCAATATCATTTCAGTTTCACAGAATGACGGAGGCGTTCCCTGCGAATGTGCGAAATGTAAAGCGGCTGACACTGAAGACGACAGTCAGGCCGGAGAATTGTTGCGTATGGTAAACAAGGTTGCGGAACAGACGGAAAAAGACTTCCCGAACGTATCGGTTGATACTATTGCATATACTTATTCACGGAAGCCGCCCAAACTGACCAGGCCGCGTTCAAATGTGATCATCAGGCTTTGTGATATTGAATGTTCATTTGCTGCGCCGTTGGAAAATGGAACAACTGAAAAAAACCGGGAATTCTGTAAGGATTTTAAAGGCTGGGCGGAGATTTCCAAAAAACTTTATGTCTGGCACTATGTTACCAATTTCAGACATTATCTCCTCCCTCATCCCAATCTCAGGACGCTCAAGCCTGATATCCGGTTTTTCGTAAAAAACAAAGTAAAAGGTATCTTCGCTCAGGGCAATTCCCAATCGCCTGCCGGTGAACTTCACGAGTTGCGGACATGGTTGCTTGCCAAACTCCTCTGGAATCCTGACGCTGATTCAGAAAAACTGATGGATGAATTTTTGACTGGCTATTATGGGGCGGCGGCGCCTTTTCTGAGAGAGTACATTGATTTGATGCATGATTCGGCGGAAAAAACGAAACCTGAACTGAACTGTTATGCAAAAGAGGATTCCCTGTTTCTGACGCAGGAG
>CAYQTU010000191.1:0-2019 GCA_964420575.1 uncultured bacterium | reverse complement strand
CGTCAATAACCCTGTAAACATCTTCGATATCCTGACACTTTTGAGCGTCCGGGATGACCTTAAACCCAAGGATTTTAAGAAAGGTCATGGCCTCACTTTGGCTTTCAGGCCGATCCTGGCCTTCAAACCGGACAAGCCCATGGATAAAAGCGTTCAGCTTTCGAGCTGCGACCAGTTTCGGATCCAAAAGTTTCAAACTTCCCGCACAGGCATTGCGTGGGTTTGCAAAAAGCTCTTCTCCCGTTTTTTCCTTTTCCTGATTGATCTTTTCAAATTGTGCGCTAGAGATATAAGCCTCGCCTCGGACTTCCAGCAACTCAGGAACAGGCTTTTTGTAGGAACTTCCAGGCACAGGGATCCGGAGGGGGATCGATCCGATCGTTTTAATATTCTCGGTAATATCATCTCCAAAACGTCCGTCCCCGCGCGTTGCGCCGAGTTGGAGAATCCCTTTTTTATAAGTTAGCGCAATGGATACCCCATCGATCTTCTCCTCCACAAAATATGAAAAAGACTTTCCAGCCAAGGCCTTCTTTATTCGTTTATCAAATTCCTCTAAATCTTCACGCGAATAGGTATTATCTAGCGAGAGCATTGGCACTTGATGTTCGATGGTCTTAAATTCTTTAAGAGGAGTACCCCCAACGCGTTGCGACGGTGAATCGGAGGTTGAATATTCCGGAAAGTCTTTTTCAAGATCGATCAATTCCCGCATAAGACGGTCATATTCATGATCCGTGATCTCGGGTTTCGCCGCAACATAATAGAGATAATTATGCCGTTCGAGCGCTTCCCTTAACTTTTTTAGTTTCTTTTCAGCTGCGTTTTTTTCCATCGGCGTTAATTATCATATTCCTATTTTGAGACAGGTCAAAAGGAAAGCTTGAGCTTAGTTCCCACAACATTCGTATCGAGCCAATGATGTTCCTCCCGCTTACACTTCCAAACATAAAAAATGTCTCCGCTTAAAGTCTTATAGATCGGGATATTTAAACCGGCATAAAAACGATTTTCTGTGAATTTCGCCGGGGAAAAATCTAAGAAAACCTCGTTCGCAACATAAGGACGGACATTCAAACGGGTTATCGGCGGAAGTTTTATAGTTGCGATCGGACGATCGCGCCAAAAATCTCTGGCATGCTGCTGATCCGAATATTCGATCTTATTGCGCAAGCTGAATTCTGCGCCTTTAGCAGAATATTTTAAGGTCACAAAAAAGTAAGGCACGTTGTCATATTTCCAATGATCCTCCGGACGCCGGGCAATCCCGCGGTAATTCACTCCCAGTTCCAGCCAATGGGCAAGCCCTGCGTAGACAACACCAAAATCTGTATGCTCATAATGCAAACCTTTGCCATGCGTATTGAACCGAAGCTCCTCTTCAAAGGTCAGCTTCCAATCTTTTTTGAGTTGCCACTCCATACCATTTTGATTCCAGTATTCAAATCCGCCGTTCGCCCAAAGTTTGACCAGAGGTAATACCATAAAAAAGCCTGCTATAAAGACCAAGATGAGGATTTTTCGATGACCCGCCTGATTTGATTTTTTAGATCTCTTCATAACAATCGATCCGCTAAAAAGGCCGGCAACCCTTCGGCGCGAATTTTTGCCGCTGCTTTTTTATTATCATAAGACAACCGTACGATCTCGAAGGTTAGATCGTGATTATCGAAGACGCCGAAAGAAAGTCGCGGATCTCGATCGCGAGGTTGGCCGATGCTTCCGGGGTTTAAAAGATAGCGTTCTCCTTTGATCAAACGATGTCTTCCTTCCTCCAAATAGCCTCCCGTCCCTGCGTTCTCCAAGAAAGAACACGGAATATGACTATGACCTACAAATCCGATCTGAGTCTGAAGGGCTAAAAAAGACCGGAGGGCATCTGACGGGTCAACAAGGTAATGAAAATGCTCGGGATCGTGAATCGTTCCGTGACTGAAGGTCATGTCCTGATGAATTTGCAAATAAGGAAGTTCTTTTATGCTTTGAAGCCATCCGGGAGACAAGCGCTCAGCTGTCCAG
>CAYQTU010000190.1:0-2021 GCA_964420575.1 uncultured bacterium | reverse complement strand
GAAAATGTCACGATCAATAGCACGATGGGGAAAATAGAGAAAAACACAACCCAAACACTTTTTGAGAGGATCTGGGCCGTGCGATAAGGATCGCTGTTTTTACTCGCGGCAAAAGCTGGGAACAAAGAAGCGATGAGTGCTCCGGATAAGATCCATAGTTTGGTGACCGCTTCATAAGGCGTTGCGTAATAAGCCACCGCGGTTACGGAGATCATTGCGCCGATCACGAATCGGTCCAGGGAGACCATGAGGGGCCCGATGATATTCGAAACCGTCATCCATCCCCCAAGGCTCAAGAGAGGTCTTATCGCGGTCACCGAAAATTGTTTCCTTCCATGGAGTGACGGCATAATGCTCAAGCAAAGAAAATATTGGGCGACGCAGGCGGCCAGACGGCTTAGCACGAGCAAAACCGTGATAGGGACGAGACTCGTGCTGAATGGGAGCAAGAGCAAAGGGATCAAGAAATTGGACAGCCCCAAGGGGATCCGCACCAGGTTCATCAGATCAAAACGCTGGTAAGCTGTGAGCACTCCTGCAAAACCGGAAGAAAGAATAACGATAGGGACGGAAACTGATAAGACATAAAAGGCACGGAGAGTTTCCGGGCGTAAGATCTGCGGCATTTTAAAAACTTTTTCGATCAAAAACGGTGAGAGGTTCCACGCCATTGCAGCACCCAAAATCCCCATAACCGCCATGATTGCGAGCGCGGTCCAGACAAGCCTCGGAATTTCGGACGAGTCTTTACTCCCCAATCTGACCCCAATGATCTGCGTCAGAGCCCGTCCCAACCCAAGATCGAACAGATTGAAATAGCCAATCATCATCCAGGCGAGAGTAAGAATACCAAAACGATCCGTCCCCAGGCCGTTAATGATCGAGGGGATCGCGACAAGACCTACTAGCAAAGGGAAAATCTGTCCCACCAGATTGAGAAGTGTATTTTTTGCTATTAACTTTCCTGAGTCCAAGTTCACAGTCTTAACCTTTGGTCAAAGAAATCCCAAAATTTAAGTTTCAGCAATGCAACGACTAATAGCAACGTTCCGATCGTTACATTGCTATAGAGCTCACCGATCCGTTGGATGTCTGCGCCCACGATATCTCGGGCTAGTAATGAGGTGGAAAGAAAAGCGGCGAAAACGCACATGGAAACAAAAACATCTTTTCCTTTAACCCCCACAAGGTAAGCGATCAAAAACATGACGGGTACCGTTAAGGCCACGAAATTGACTGTCCACCCATTAGGATTAAAAAGGGGGATAAAACAAAAAAATAACGCATAGTCGATCTTTGGGTCTCGGGGTTTCCCTGCCGGGGGTAACAATACCAAGAAATAGAGAAAGGTTGCTAGCCCCGCCCCGAGAAGTTTCCCCTGAGCGAACGTCAAATCCATCAAATTATTTCCATTTCCACAGTCTGTGAAAAAACGGATGACCATCGAGATCAGCGATTGGTTTCCCGGCCCTGTATAGGATTTCATGTCCAACGAAGTTTCCATGATCGAGGGCATCCATGCCGAGAGATACGCTGTGTTTATCTTGATGCTAACTGCCAACGAGGGCAACAGCAGCCAGGCGACAACAAACACCATGGTCCAGAACACGGCTTTGTATTGTCGGCGGATGATCAAGTAGGGTAGAAAGATAACGGGTGTGTATTTCATAAGAATTGCGGCCGCCAAAAAGGCCCCCGCCGGCACATTTTTTCATTCGATAGAGAAACAAGCCCGGCAAGGACAAGGGCGCACATTAAAATAGTGACCTGTCCGGAATCCCAAACAGCGAAAATAAACCGCAAGAGAAACACAGCGCCAAGCCCGTAGAGAAGCAGGCGCTTTCTAAACGTAAGAACCTTAGGTTGTCCGGGGCCGATCAATTCAAAAGCCAATCGGAATAAGATAAAAGTAAAAATAAAATTAAGTGAAAAGAAAAGGCCCGCCGCAACTTTGATGGGTAAAACGCCCATCGGGGCGCAGCAGAACGCAAAAAATGGAGAGTATTTAAAAGGGGTCACCG
>CAYQTU010000189.1:1720-2039 GCA_964420575.1 uncultured bacterium | reverse complement strand
AGGATTGTCGCCCTTCTTATGTCGTCCTGCTGTTCATGCAGTGGTGCTAAAATGAAAACCAAATTTGTTCCATAATGTAAAGCATTCTTTTTATTAGCATATTATGAGGTTTGGGTTCTGGATGGGCATCCATGCGAGTGTTCATCAATGGGGGAATTCGAGAATAGAATGGCGGCGGGGAACGCGCAAGACGTCCCCCGTTTGGGGAATATTGCTGCGACAGACCGCTTAGCGGATCCAGTACGGTTTGGTCATGAAGTACTTGTGGTATGTATGCAAAAAAAGCTTGCGCCATTCGCGAATCGCGAATAGGGTATGG
>CAYQTU010000189.1:0-1710 GCA_964420575.1 uncultured bacterium | reverse complement strand
GAATTCGAAAATACAATGACGGCGGGGGACGCGTACGTCGTCCCCCGTTTTTTGGAATTGTAATCCAACAGACTGACCAGCGGGTCCGGTACGGCTCGCTCATGAAAATCCGCTGCAATGTATACAAAAAATGCTTGCGCCATTCGCGAATCGCGAATAGGGTATGGCCATGAATCTCAAACCGCAAGATATTTTTATTATGTTGAAGCTGATCGCCTTGGGCCAAAACCAGTGGTCATACTCATCTCTGGCCAACGATCTTTTTATGAGCACCTCGGAAGTTCATGCCGGAATCAAACGTTCGGTAACTGCCCGTTTAATGGGCTTGGATAGCGGACGACCTCTAAAACAATCATTGGAAGAATTTCTGATACATGGTGTGAAATACGCTTTCCCGCCCGATCGTGGTGGCTTGACCCGGGGAGTCCCCACGGGATATTCGGCACCACCCTTCAGGGATTTGATTATTCAGCCGGATGAACCACCCCCGGTTTGGCCGGATCCGGACGGAGAGACCCGAGGTTATGAATTCTCACCGCTCTATAAATCTGTGCCGAAAGCTGCACTTAAAGACCCGATTCTTTATCAGTTGCTTGTCATCGTTGATGTCATTCGTGACGGAAGAGCCCGGGAACGTGAAATTGCCCTCAAGGAACTCAAAGTGCGCCTGGGAACGTCATGATGCGAAACAGGGATGTCAACAAACGGCTGATCATTCATGTGGCGCAGCGATTTGGAGATCTCAAGGAAAGGGTCGTTTTTGCCGGCGGTTGTGCAGCAGGGCTGTTTATTTCCGATCCCGCCATGCCGGACGTCAGAGCCACTCAAGATGTCGATGTCATTGTCGAAGTTGCATCACGAATGGATTACTATCGGCTTGAAGAAGAGCTTCGGGAGAAGGGATTCAAGCAGGATATAAGGGAAGGTGCCCCTGTCTGCCGCTGGTTAGTCGATGGAATTATCGTTGATGTAATGCCTACCGATGAGGGTATCTTGGGATTTTCAAACATCTGGTATCTTCCAGCCATTCAGAATGCGATTCAACTCGAGCTTGAAGAGGGGTTGTCAATTAACCTCCTGAAAGCACCATTTTTCCTGGCGACAAAAATTGAGGCTTTCAGAGGACGCGGCGGGGGCGATTACATGGCCAGTCATGACATGGAGGACATCGTAACCCTGTTGGATGGACGACCTCAAATTCTGGATGAGATCAGAAATTCACCGGAAGATCTCAAGGGATTCTTGTCACGTGTATTTCGATCGTTCTTGGACACGTCCGAATTCAGAGATGCTCTCCCAGGGCATCTTCCCCCAGATCAGGCAAGCCAAGCCAGGTTACCGCGGCTCATCCGCTGTATAGAGAAAATAGCGGAATCGGATCTAGTGCGGTCGCGGTAAGATTACAAAACAGACAATCCCGCCGATCAGCGGAGCCTCAGAAGACGAAGAGGGTCCCGCACTGCCGGCACTTCCTCGCGCCCCGGAACGAGTCCGTGCCGCAGGACTTGCAGCGGAAGCGCTCTTCCTCCTCCTTCACCCAGGCCTCGGTCCCCAGTTCCCGCCAGCGGGGGACTGCACGCAGCATGTTTTCTCTGGCCTCCGCGAAGGGGAAGCTCTGGATCTTCTCGCAGGGGAAGCTCTCGCACTGCTGGCATCCCTCCAAGTTTTTCTCCTCGGCGCACGACTTGATGGTGCAGACCCGGCAGAAAA
>CAYQTU010000188.1:0-2072 GCA_964420575.1 uncultured bacterium | reverse complement strand
CCGTAGGATGCTTTTTTTGCAATAATTGCACCCCTTCATAGAGCGCTTCACGGACTTCCTCGGCATAATCCGGCATTTCTTGCTGTCTGCGCCGGTAAAGAACCGTGACAGATTCCGCGCCAAGTCGTAACGCCGTCCGGGCTGCATCAATGGCCGCGTTTCCACCCCCGACAACAATGACTTTTTTCCCGACCGGGACAGAGCCCCGGATGTTATATTGCTTAAGAAAAGGAACAGCCATCACCACCCCTTCGGCATCCTCCCCAGAAACTCCGAGACCAAAAGATTCCGGAGCTCCGATCCCGATAAAAATAGCATCATATTTTTTGTCGCGAAGTTCCTGCAAAGTAAAATCCTTCCCTAGGCTCTTATTCGTCTCGATCGTAACTCCGATCTGTTCGATCATGCGGATCTCACGGGCCAAAGTTTCCCGAGGTAAGCGATAGGCCGGGATGGTTTGGACCAACATGCCTCCGGGCCGAGGTTCGGATTCAAATACCGTAGGACGATAACCTAACCGAGCTAAGAAGTAAGCGCAAGAAAGGCCTGCCGGTCCAGCACCAATGATCGCAATCTTCCGGTTAGCATTCTGCTCATTATGGCGGACTTCAGGGATCTGGATGATCACTTCTTGATCCACCATGAAACGTTTGATCCCGCGGATCGAAACAGAATCATCTAATGTCGCCCGGCGGCATTTATCTTCACAGGTATGAAAACAAACCCGAGCGCAGACCGCAGCAAAAGGATTGCGTTCACGGTGGAGCTTTAGCGCTTCGGCATAACGTTTTTCACCGACTAAAGAAACAAATCCGGGAACGTCCACTCCTGCGGGACAAGCGCTCTGACATGGCGCACGGACCAACGAGGGGCAAACTCCCGCTTCGCAATGCTTCTCGCGGATATGCTGATCATATTCATGTCGAAAATGGCGGATTGTCGAAAGCACCGGATTGGGGGCCGTCTGGCCAAGGCCACAGAGCGAAGTTTCTTTGATCTGTTTACCGAGGGCGATCAATTTTTCAACATCCCCTTCTTCCCCCTGCCCCGAACAGATCCTTTCTAAGATTTCCAACATGCGCTTTGTTCCGACGCGGCAAGGCACACATTTTCCGCAGGACTCATCCTGCACAAAATCAAGAAAGAACCGGGCGACATCGACCATACAGGAATCCTCATCCATCACGATCAATCCGCCGGAACCCATGATCGCTCCAAGCTCTTCCAGGGTTTTATAATCCAGAGGAACATTTAAATATTCCTTGGGGATACAACCTCCGGAAGGACCTCCGATCTGCGCCGCTTTGTATTTTTTCCCGCCTTTGATGCCTCCGCCGATCTCATAAATAAGTTCCCCAAGCGGAGTCCCGATCGGGACTTCCACAAGCCCCGTATTTCTGACCGCACCCGCTAAAGCAAAAACCTTTGTCCCTTTACTGGGTTCGGTACCATAACTGGCATACCATTCCGCACCTTTGAGTAAAATGACGGGGATATTCGCATAGGTTTCAACATTATTCAGGAGGCTGGGCTTATCCCATAGACCTTTTTGGGCCGGAAAGGGAGGGCGCGGACGCGGTTCTCCCCGTTTACCTTCAATCGAATGCATAAGAGCGGTCTCTTCTCCGCAGACAAAAGCACCCGAGCCCATACGGATCTCTAGATCAAAATTAAAACCTGTCCCAAGAATATTTTCTCCGAGAAGACCAACCTCTTGAGCGTGTTCAATGGCCTTCGTAAGTCTTGAAACCGCAAGCGGATATTCGGCCCGCACATAAACAAATCCGCGGGAGGCCCCGATCGCATAGGCCGCGATCACCATCCCTTCGATCACGCTATGCGGATCTCCTTCTAAAACACTGCGGTCCATAAAAGCTCCGGGATCTCCTTCATCGGCATTGCAAATGGCATATTTAATATCGCCGGGAGCTTTGCGTGTGAATTCCCACTTCATTCCCGTCGGGAATCCGGCTCCGCCACGTCCACGCAGACCGGACTTTTTAACTTGTTCAATGACCTCATCAGGCTTCATGGAAGTCAAAGCTTTTGCAAGAGCTTGATAGCCGTCCTGG
>CAYQTU010000187.1:0-2091 GCA_964420575.1 uncultured bacterium | reverse complement strand
GTTATAGATTCTGATAACTTGATGACGATGCTGAGGGAAGGAGGTGCGCAAGTCCCCACCGGGAAGGGTCAAAAGACATTCAAGGCGCAAACACAAAGCGGGATCATCGTAAATGAAATCGGCTGGCCATTAATCGTGGATGGTCATGATATCGACTACGAGCCAATCAAGGCGCTTTTGAATGAAAATGATTTCGAAAAGCATCTTGAAGTAGCCGAGGAACTTGGGATCATGCTTTTCGTGAAGCGGGCTAAGATTGGAACATCAAAGCATATTCGAGTCAGGCCGAGGTTTGCAAATTGGCAAGCAACCGGCACAATCACGGTTATGGACTCAACAATCACAAAGGCTGTTTTGAAGGATATTCTTACATTCGCTGGAGCCAGATGCGGCCTTTGCGACTGGAGACCTTCAAGCAAAACACCTGGGCAATTCGGTACATTCGAGGCGACAATAAAGGAGATCTAGACATGACAAGCGCAATCAGTGAAGGGAAATTGGTGTTTGGCGGAGTGCCAACAAACGCGGAGGTGAATATACTGCTCAACCGGTACGATGATGCCAAGCCTGGTACCGTTATACCCTACGGGGAGGTCGAAGAGCTGATCCATACAGAGAGGGATGATAGTAGGTTCCGGACTATAACCAGTAGGTGGAGGCGCATGTCATTCCGGAAACACAACTCGGTCATCATCTGTATTCCGAATGTAGGTTTCAAAATTGCTGCTCCGGATGAGAGGATCCAAGAGGCTTCATCGAAGGTAACCAAGGGCAGAAGGGCGATAACATCAGGAAGCGTGATTGCAGGCACGACACCCACGAGAGGATTGAGCGATGCAAACATCCGGGTACGCGATCACATCGCATCGATTCCCGCGCGGCTGAGGCTGGCGGAATTAACGGCACCAAAGCCCCTCGACAGCTAAGGAGTGGCAATTGCCCAGCATGGCCAGACGATCCAACAGGCTTGGGCCAGCCATGGCAAAGAGGGTCTTCCCTCGCACTTGTGAATCCTACGGGCTACCAATCCCGGAGATGGAGGTCGCTTTTGCGAGGGAGGCCCTTGGTCGGCGCTGGCGTTTCGACTACGCGTGGCCGGCGCATAAGGTCGCCCTGGAATGCAACGGGGGCGTCTTCACCCCGTCCGGAGGGCGCCACACCCACGGGGTTGGGTACGTGAAGGACCTTGAAAAACTCTCCTGGGCTGCGGCCCTTGGCTGGCTGGTCATCCAACGCATTCCGCAGGATCTTAACACCCGGGAAACGATGGAGATGCTGAAGAGGGCTTTCCAAGCCCGCGAAATCCAACGAGAATAAAGCAGCATGTTAGTAGATTTTCCACGCCGTTTGGGTATATTTGAATCAAGACCGGCTTACCTGGAAGTCATGAGCCAGGGACAGCCGAAACCTTTCTGCGGTTGCCGGTCAGTTTTCTTCATTCAGAAAGGTCAAAGATCACAGAAAGGAGTTCCCGTGGAAGACGCCAGGAAGACCTATCGGTTCAACCCATACCTTGCCATCTACGATTCACCAGCTTGGCATGGCACGATTTGCGATTCTAGGGTTTGGTCGTGGATCGTTTTCAACGTCAACATCGGGGAAGAGACAATCACGCTTGAGTCTGGCCATCCAGTGGCTCCAGGTGAGGTCTTTACGACATATTCCGAAATCGCGGAAGAGATCAGCTGGGTCGAAGGTAGGGGTGTAAGGACCCCGTCAAGATCTACGATTTCCGACACACTTGATCGGCTTGAGTCAATGGGGTTGGTCAATGTTCTTCGCACTGACGGCGGAACCTATATTCAGGTTTGCGAGATTCTCAAACGGTTTCGTCACAAGTGGAGGTAGTCGTGGGAAGAATCACTATCGATACGGATGCCTTTTTGGGGATGTTTGATAAGCGAAGGCGATTTACCCCTGTCGAGGCGCTCGTTGATCTATATTTGCAGCAATCGGCGGGTGACGGGTCGATTTCGGAGAGGGCTATCGCGAAGCGTTGGGGATGGCACAGGAACACGGTCAGAAAGTTCATTTCAGAACATAATGTACCACTAAGTGTACCAGTTTCTGAGTGTGCAATTGACTCGTATC
>CAYQTU010000186.1:0-2111 GCA_964420575.1 uncultured bacterium | reverse complement strand
TAGATAGGTTCCGATCCCGGAATGCCGGATCATCCGGGCATCGAGGCCTACGGAGTACTGTTGTTTTCTTTCCTGTGGCGATGAAGCCATGGTCTATACCCCCTTTACTAAAGTTCGCGGTGTTTCAATCCAGAGGGAGAAAGTCACGATCGATCCACGGTTATCTGAGCCAACCGGCGCCAGATGAACTTGCACCAATAGAGAGGATGCTGGATAGCACTCGCCAAAAAGCTCACGGTTCCGCGCCAAGAGGGAATGAACGATGGCCTTCTTGAAAAACCCAAGTAGGCGGTAACGGCCGATTGGATATCGGAGATTTCTTCTCCTTTGAATGAGGCATGCGAAAATAATAAGGTCCTTGGCGTGATGTCGTTGGGGATATAACCGAGGTGAGGATAACGTTCAATGGCAGAGGCAGCTTCTTGGAGCAGATCGTTCCGCTGCCCGGTTTCGAGAACATCTTGTTTAACTTTTTCATAAAAAGACGAACTTTGCATCGAGGCGTGGCGCATGGCCGCCACGAGATAGGCCCCGACATCGATTTTGAGGTCCCGGCTCCCATCTTGACGCCGGATCACATGGTCACGAACTTGCAGCAGCGCTTCGCAAATCGTCAAAGGAAGGCTGATGGATTGCGCGACCTTGGGATGGCAGGGCATTTGGTTCTCGGAATAGAAGGTTTCTACCGTCTGATGTTTAGCATCCACGCTCTCATGAAGGTACAAACCGATGGAATACCGAGAGATCCCCGCCATGGCAAAAGCAAAGGGAACCGAAATATAATCCGTGACCGAAGCGATGGCGGCCGCTGAATAGACATCCGGAGTATGCGAATGAAAGAAACGCCCCGTTGCTCCTCTCGCCGCATCGATAGCTTTTCTGCTGCAAAAGCCATAATAAATGGACGGTAGAGAAAGGTAGTTGGTCTTGCCCCTTCGAGCAAACAGATAAAGCTCCTCTTTACCTGAACAGGTTCGAAGGGTTTTCTTGCCCCATTGCGGCGGAATGAAGAGATGCCCTTCCGGGTCTTTTGTCCCCGGCCATATGTAATGGGGGCGACAGGAGGATATGATTGCGCCAGGCTTCCTTTCGGCCATGACGACTGAAAGTCGCCGTAATCCGCCGGGGATCAGCCCGTCATCGTCTCCGATGTAGCCGACATAATCACCCTGAGTTTTCGAGAGAGCAAACTCATAATTTTCGGCCATACCGAGACGGCGTCCGGTATTGAAGTATTTGAACCGCACATCCGAACGGGAAAGGTCGCGGACAAGCGCTTCAGTCCCATCGTCACTGACATTGTCGCTGACAACAAATTCACAATCATCGAAATCCTGTGCCGTGCATGTTTTGAGACAGGATCGCAACGTGCCGATCCGCGCACGGGTCGGAATGACGATTGATATGAGAGGGGCGTGTGTGTTATCCATGCGCCATTTCCGCTAAATGACCGGCACTGGGAGCTCTTGATTTGATGCCTAGAGGCATATCGTTGTCTGCCAGGCAGCGTACTTTGTGCTATCTCCCCAAAACTCCATGGGCTCATAATCGGGGTACGGATAACGCCCCAGCTCGGGCTTGATCTTCCAATGGTTCGCCTTGATCCAATCCTCTACGAGTTGGCGTACTTTAACAGGGCTTCCGGAGCACACATTCACGACGCCAAGGTCCGCCTTCTGGAAAGCTAATGAGACAAGTCGATCCGCCACGGTTTCGATCGGAAGATAATCCCGCACCTGTTCCCCGCCGGACATCGGAAAAACATCACAACCCTGAGCAACGGCTTGCTTCAGGAGGGGCCACAGTGACTTGGGAGATTGTCCATCGCCATAAACATAGAACAAGCGGGCCCACGCAAAAGCAAAAGGGTTATTCTCGCGCAAGAATTGAAGCTGTTTACGAAGGGCATCTTTAGCAAAACCGTAAGGATTGGAAGGCTGAGTTTCCATGTCTTCCCGCAGTTCCCCCATTTTCATACCATATTCAAAACAGGTTCCCGAAACAACAAGCGAAGAAAGCCCCTCACGGATAAGCGAACTCAAAAAACGGTACTGCCCAGGAAGTTCCTTTTCGAAATGGTGCAAGGACTTATAGTTTGGCAGCCCGCCCCA
>CAYQTU010000185.1:0-2120 GCA_964420575.1 uncultured bacterium | reverse complement strand
AGCCTGCTCTTTCCACTCCTGATCAACTTTCTTTTCGGCAAATCGAATATCTTTATGTTGTTCCATCATTTCACCTATGATTTTAAAAAAAAGAGGTTCCTGACCGAGTGGGGATCTGATGGCCAGGAACCTCTGCAGGTGAGTCGAGACCCGTAAGTCTCTTTGTAAGCAGTATTTATACTATAAAAATGAGGTAATGTCAATGTGTGAAAAAAGGGAAAAAGAGAGCTTTCCTCAACCCTAAGCAGGACCAGGTGTTAGGCGGCCACTGAAGTCGCTTTGTGGGTAAGGATCTCGGACCAAACATGAGCCAGCCCGGCTAGTTTATTTTCATCGATCCCGAAATGCGCCCGGACACGCTGCAGAACATCATCTCCGATCTGCTTGTTCAGAAGGGTCATCGCCGAAAGATTAGTGATCGCGATGTTCAACTGGGATGATTTCATGGCTAAAAGATTACGGATAGCCGCATGCTCGGCGATGCTTTGCCCTTCGATCACCGTGCCGTTAAATTGTTTATCAAGCATGGCCGGCATATCTTCAAATAAGATCACGAGGTTCTCCCCTTTTCCAAGTTCAGGATTTAATTGCTGCATCTGATTTCCGACAACACTTGAGGCATCCCGGATCTTACCAACAATATCTCCCGTAACAAATTCAATTTTAAATCGATCCCCGATCTTATGACCAAGACGGTCAAAACGGTTCTGGATCATTTTTTCACGGGCTTTGACTGCCGCGATCTCTTCTGCCGACACCGCAGGATTTGAAATAACTTGATGTAAAATCTGCCCGGTATTCATCCCTAATTGAACTTCGATACTGTCCAATTCCTCGATTAGAGGAACAGTCGTTCGTGCTTTGACAACCCCCGCTATCGCATCAGAGGTCGAAAACAAAGGATTCGACCATTTCCATGTTGCGGTATCCAAGAAAGCATCCCAGAGAATTTCCCCTGAATCGACGGGCACAAGCGCTTCTAGTACATTTGCGGCAACATCTGGCGTCATCGCTTCTGCCGTAGGGATGAGAAAACCGCTGACAACATTTGCAATCCCTTTCGTTCCCCAGACATCAATGAGTCCTGTTGAACTTATCCGGTTGAAAGTGATCTGAGGAATGCGGCCACGGGTATCATCGGCTAATTTCTGGCGCTCAAGAAGCCCGGAGCGGGATTCAGGTCGACCAGCTTCAGGTAAAACTTCACGAAGACTATCCATGGAGCGACCCAAGTTCCAATCAAGACGGGCAACCACATCATTTAATGGATGCGGCTCCGCAGGGATATCTAAAGTTTGCACTAGTGCTTTTAACTTACCGATCTGCCCCATAAGCTCCACAAAGTCAACCGACCCGCCATCAAGGTAATCCCGAACGGTTTGCACCCCAGCGATGACAGCGTTCAATTCCGGAACTTCCGCATAATATTGGATCTCGGATTGGATCAGTTCAAAACGAGTCCGTACTTCAGCTAAAGCATTTTGGATCTTTGACGCCTGCGCCTGCACTCGTACTGTTTCAAGCGCCTGACTCGCCAACGCCCGCCAATGTTCGGATTCGATCTCAACATCCCGGGTCTGGAAAAGTCCCCAGATCGTAATATCGGCGACTTGGATCGGAGAGAGAGCGAGTGACGCTGAGTCGCCCGTGCGGATCTTATCCCATGCCGCTTGACGGCTTTCCTGAGCCATCAAATCCACCTGCCGCGCTCCATCACTATCCCAATACCCGACCAATTCAAGGGCAATCTCGGGCGTTGACATTTGATCAAGCGCGCGGGATTCCGGACGCAAAAGATTCATCGACCGGGAAAGCTCTTGAGCAAGCCGTGCTCTTTCCTCAAGACGGACTTGCAGTGTATTGGAAATAACGGTCGTCGCACTAAAAGCAGCTTGCCATTCTTGCGCGCGATCTAAAATTTCTCCCTCCCGTTTTGCATCACGGAGGCGGACAAACGCTGTTTTTTCTTTCTTGCTCGCTTCATCAAGCTGGGCCCTTAATTGCGGAAGCTCAGAATTAATAGCACTAAGGCGGTCCTGTATCTGCTGGCGTTTTTCAAGAGCGTTCCGGACCATATCACTGATCACAGCGACAAACTGGCGGCGATCTTCCGTGGTATC
>CAYQTU010000184.1:0-2132 GCA_964420575.1 uncultured bacterium | reverse complement strand
TATCATCGGCGAGATCGGCGGCGTCAACCGTGTGGTCTACGACGTCACCTCAAAGCCCCCGGGAACGGTGGAGTGGGAATAAAAATGAAAAGCCGGAAAGCCGCATGAATACTGGGTTTTTCGGTGGTCAAAGCGGTAGATGATACTGTTTCGATACTATGGATTATTCCCGAATAGTTTAACAGGTATGATAAAAATGCCCGTTGAAACGCTGAGTTTCAACGGGCATTTTCTATTCTGCTTGGTTCTGCCGCCGGACATCAAGTGCCGTTCTGGTACGTTCTACCTCGATCATCGGGTAGTTGTACCGCCAGCTATCGTAGTCCTCTTGAGAGATTTCGCCGTTTTTTAATCTTTCGCTTTGCGTCTGCCAAGCACTGAACATATCAAGCATGGTGAGATAGGAGGTGCCCATAGATTTGTCAAGCGTCAAGCACAGTTCGCCGTCGATGCTGCTTATTTTCAGCCCGTATATATCTTCCAAAGCAAACAAAGTTTGCAGTACCCCTATGTAGTTATCAATATCAGGCACAGCCAAGGTAGAAGGGTTGATCTGCAATACGGAAGCGATAGCGTTGATGTATTTTTCCTTTGGTGTCCGTGTGCCGGTTTCATATTGAGCAACCCGCACATCAGCCGTATTGTCATCAAAGCCAATGGCAAGTCCTAGTTCTTTCTGTGTGAGTTTGCGGAGATTGCGGATTCGCTTAATACGTTCGCCGATAGCCATAAGTACGCCCTCCATACATTGAGGATAAACAAATTTGTTTTAGTATAGCACGGACAACAAAAAGAAGTCAAGGAAAATAAAACAAATAAGTTTAGTATTTTTTCGCAAACCGCTTGACATAACAAATATGTTTAGTATAATAATAAAATTACTAAACAAAAATGCTTAATATTATAGAGGAGGGTCCAAATGTCAAATCCGGTCTTTATCAAGGCAGAAGAAGTAGCGAAAGATTTAGGCGTTTCAACCGCTTACGCTTACAAGCTCATAAAAAAGCTGAATGGTGAGCTTAAGGCCAAAGGGTTCATCACGATTTCGGGACGCGTGAGCCGAAAATATTATCTTGAAAAAATCTATGGCACTGAGGCGCGGAAAGGAGAATAAAAATGCCGGTTTACAAAGATGAGAAGCAAGGTTCTTGGTTTGCGTCGTTCTACTACCAGAACTGGAAGGGAGAGCGGATCAAGAAGATGAAAAGAGGTTTCCCGACCAAACGTGAAGCCCTTGAATGGGAGCGTGAGTTCCTGCAAAAATCGGCGGCAGACCTGTCTATGACCTTTGATAACTTCGTGGAACTGTATATAAAAGATATGCGAAGCCGTATCCGTGAACACACATGGCAGACCAAGGAAAACATCATTCAGAAGAAACTCATTCCCTTTTTTGGAAAAAAAAAGATAAACGAAATTCAGACGAAGGATGTGATTGCTTGGCAGAATGAAATGCTCGGCTATCGTAATGCCAAGAGCAAGGGTTATTCCGACACCTATCTAAAAACACTTCACAATCAACTCAGCGCGATTTTGAATCACGCGGTCAGGTACTATGACCTTAAAAGCAACGTAGCCTCCAAGGTCGGGCCGATCGGTAGAAAAGAGGCTAAAGAGATGCTTTTCTGGACGAAGGAGGAGTATTTGAAATTTGCGGACGCCATGATGGATAAGCCTGTATCATATTACGCCTTTGAAATCCTCTACTGGTGCGGGCTGCGTTTAGGGGAACTCTTGGCGCTCACACCGTCGGATTTTGATTTTATGAAAGAAACAGTTTCCGTCACCAAATCGTATCAGCGGCTCCAAGGTGAGGACATTGTTACTGAGCCGAAAACAGTAAAGAGCAACCGCGTTATCAATATGCCGAGATTTCTCTGTGAAGAAATTCAGGAGTATTTGAAAATGCTCTATGGCGTTCAGCCGGATGACAGAGTGTTCACAATTACCAAAAGCTATTTGCATCACGAGATGGACAGAGGCAGTAAGGCAGTGGGTGTAAAGCGGATTCGGATTCACGACCTACGGCACTCTCACGTTTCCCTGCTTATTGAAATGGGATTTTCAGCTTTGGCGATTGCAGATAGGGTTGGGCATGAGAGCATAGATATCACCTACAGGTACGCACACTT
>CAYQTU010000183.1:0-2164 GCA_964420575.1 uncultured bacterium | reverse complement strand
GCAGGAATTGAAAGGGGTTGTCCATTTTTATAAAGTCGGGCTTGAACTCTTTACGGCCCATGGTTGGAAAGCCGTTAATATGATCAAAAGCTTTGGCGGTCGTGTTTTCCTTGATCTTAAATTACATGATATCCCGAATACCGTTAGCCGTACGTTGGCCGCTGTTTGTGAACATGAGGTAGATATGGTAAACGTTCATACGCTTGGGGGGGTCGAGATGATGAAACTTGCCCGCCAAGCTTTAAATCAACATGCCGGGAACAGAAAGCGACCTCATCTGATCGGGGTGACTATCCTGACAAGTCATAATCAGGCAACACTTACAAATGATCTTGGGATCCGGCGCAAGATCAAAGACGAAGTGTTGCATTTAGCGGAGAAAGCATCAGTAGCAGGTCTTGATGGAGTGGTTTGTTCCCCTCAGGAAACTCCATGGGTGAGAAAGAAGTGTGGTAAAGATTTTTTGATCGTGACCCCAGGAGTTCGGCCTTCAGGTTCGGCTCTTGGTGACCAGAAGAGGATTGAGACGCCGGAAAAAGCAATCCGTTCAGGTGCGGATTATATCGTTGTGGGTCGACCGATTACGCAGGCGCCAAGTCCTCGGCAAGCAGCAACGGCGATCCTGGAAGCGATCTCAAAAGTTTGAATCTTGGGATGCAATGCAACTTGTTTGTTTATAAGAAGATAGGTTCTTTCTCGTCAAGGAACTCATAGCTAGCCTTGACAGTTTTTCCCTAAGTCTTTATAATACCGCCCTTTACTAAACGGAAAGGTCCTATAAAATCCCCATTCTATGATAAGAAGCATGACGGCTTTTGCCCGGATCACGCTGCCGGCCGGGGGAAAACGATGGGTCGTCGAGATCCGATCGCTAAATCAACGCTATTTTGAACTTGCGCTCCGACTACCACCCCAACTTTTATCTTTTGAACAGCAGATCCGTTCATTGGTCCAAACGATTTTGCATCGCGGGAAAGTTTCGTTGAATATTTCGGAAGAAGGACGGAACGGTGAAACAGCAGCTTATGAAATGGATGAGGCGCAAGTGCGACGTTATTTGATTTCTGCGAAGAAAGTAAAAAGACAGTTCGGATTGGAAGGGAAGTTGGGCGTGGAAGATATCCTGCGGCTTCCCGGAGTGATCAGAGAAAAGATCAACACCGATCTCAAGCTTTTAACTTGGGCAAATTTGAGTCGGATCCTGAAAAAGGTCTTGGAAAAGGCTGTTCAGCATAAGACCGAAGAAGGCGAAAAACTGGATCGGGATTTTCGACATCGGCTCGAGAAGATCGCTCAAACCTTGAAGCGGATCGAAGGGCTCGTTTCTGAAAACAAAAGGACTCATTTCGAAAAACTTAAAGAAAGACTTACGAACCTTTTGGGGGATGAAAAGATCGATGAGGAACGTTTGTATCGAGAAGTAGCATTCCTTGCTGAACGTTCCGATATCACAGAAGAAAAAGTCCGCATGCGGAGCCACTTGGATCTTTTTCGAAAATGGCTTTCCCGGCAAGGGGAGATCGGCCGGGAACTTGATTTTCTCTGCCAAGAAATGAACCGGGAAGCGAATACCCTGGCATCCAAAGCACAGCTTTTTGAAGTTTCTAAAGAGGCAATTTCTATTAAAAGCGAGATCGAAAAGATCCGTGAGCAAGTTCAAAATGTCGAGTAAGAAAGAAAAAATTTCACAAGGAACGCTTATTGTGCTTTCTGCGCCTTCAGGATGCGGGAAAACCAGCATTGTCGAGCGTCTTTTGAACCGTCACCCGCAGTGGGTCCGTTCCATTTCCGCAACCACACGTCCCCCACGTATGGGGGAAAAGGACAAAGAGGATTATTTCTTTTTTTCAAAACAGGAATTTGAAAAAATGAAGAAAGAAGGGAAATTGCTGGAATGGGCGCCGATTTATGGACAGGAATATGGAACACCGAAGCAATTTATCCTGGACCGTATTGCGGAAGGCAAAAATGTCCTACTGACCATTGATGTTCAAGGGGCTCAACAGGTGATGAAAGCATGGCCGGTTCAAGGTGCTTTGCTCAGTATTTTTATTCTTCCTCCTTCGATCAAAGCCCTGAGAGAACGGTTAACGGGTCGGAATACGGAGAATCCTGAAGAGATCGAAAAACGTATTGAAGTCGCACAAGATGAGATCAAGTTTGC
>CAYQTU010000182.1:0-2211 GCA_964420575.1 uncultured bacterium | reverse complement strand
AAGAAGCCCCTTCCACATGTTCGTGAAAGGGGCTTCTCGTCTAGAATGGCTCCCCGAAGCACACTCCCGCGCGTCCGTTTTTCGAGGTGGAATTCCCGATCTCCCTCTATAGGGCCCTCAAGGGCGCCTGGAAGATCGGTAATCCGGACCATACTCACAAGACCAGTAGCTGGCCGTTGAAAGCATCGCCACCCGCGACCGTCCCCTCTTTCAAACATCAAGTGTAGGGGCATTTGACCCTACACCTGAAAATGAATTTACGCGACAGCGTTGCGTATTTCCGAGACGGTGTCTCGGATTTCCATAACAGCGGTTAAACCAGAACTTTTATATCTCGCCAAAACAGGGTTTCAAAGCATGGTTTTGGCGAGATATATGCAAACCGTCTTATCGGGGAATGGAGTCGCTGCGGGGTACAAAAAAGCTCTGCTACTTAAACAAGACGTTCATTTTTAGGTCTTCCGAAACGATCACTTCGGAATACTGATTTTTCTTTACACCGTAAGTCGTGAGGAAGGCGAGGAATAGCGTCTTTTTCGATCGAGTTGCGTTCTTGAAACAATCCATTTTGCACCGCAATTCCTTGTGATATTTTTTATCGATCACAAATTCCAGATCTGAAAATTTCATCTCACAGAGGGTGATGCAATTGTCGCTTCGGTCAATCAGTAGATCGATTTGCGCACCTGTTTCTTTTTGGCTGCGCGGCCTATAGTGCCAACTTGATTCTATGGTGCTCATACCGCCAATACCCAATCCAGCCTTGATTTGATCTGTATGCTTTTGGCAAACGCTCTCAAAAGCAAACCCCGACCATGAACGCCAGGAAGGCGTCGATCTTTTTTGGAGCCAATAATCATGGCTCGCTTTATTAAGCACGGTTTTGGGCGCATGTTCAATCCATGTTAAATAAAAAATGGAATATTCATCAATTAACCTGTATAAAGCGTTTTTAGCTTTTTGACCGAAAGGAATGGCCCTTGCGATAAAGCCCGATTCTTCCAAAGCATTTAAAATTTTTGTAATGCCACCACCGGTTTTCATCTTTATTATTTTAAGCAGATCTTCCCGCGCCAAACCCATTTGCTTCTTACTGAGAGCCCGCACTACCTGCGTGTAGATATCAGAATTCTCAAACAACGATTGATATAGCTTTTCAAATTCATCCGTTAAAAGGCCTTCTTTGGTAAAACAGATCCGGTTAATGTTCTGCGTGGAAGACTGCCCCCGCATGATCTGTTTTAAATAATGGGGTACGCCGCCCATCGCCAAATAAATTTCAAGAATTTGTTTTTGATCCAGATGAATGCCCCGGCTATTGAGATATTCTTGCGTTTCTTTCAGCGTAAAAGGCAGGAGGCGGATCCTCCGCGTTATTCGATTATGCAACCCTCCTTTATTATGAACAACATTGTTCAGCATCCACGATGCTGCCGAGCCGCAAACGACAACGATCACATTCTTTTTTCTAGAAGCCCAACTATTCCAAAAATAGTCCAGCGCTTGCAGGAAATTCGACTTTCTGTGCGCCAGCCAAGGGAGTTCGTCGAAAAAGAAGACTATTTTGCCTTTGATATTCTTTTTATCCACTTCAGCAATAAGCCGCTTCAAGGCTTCATTCCAGTTTTCGGGAGGCAGATCCTTCTTTCTCTTGGGGAATTGTTTGCTAAATACATCTTTAAAATTCGCCAGTTGATTCTTGAGGGAACCGGATTGCAACCCGGTTATTTCAAAACAGAAGTTTGCATTCTTGAAATACTGTCTGATCAAAAAGGTCTTTCCAACCCGCCGCCGGCCATAAATGGCCAGAAACTCCGGCTCATGGGAATCCATAACTTCGTTCAAAAGACGCTTTTCGCCCTCACGACCGATAATGTTATCCATCGACTTCTCCTAGGATTGATTTTTCAGGCTCCAATATATCTCGCCAAATGTGCCCTGTAAACCCCTGTTTTGGCGAGATATGATTTTTGAGAATATCAAAGAAACGAGGCAGATCGGCAAGAATCGCCTGCCGATCGATCTTTGCCGATCTATTCCATTCCCCTACGGGATTACTATCCTATTTACTGTCCGATGCCTCTCCAAACAGCTACGGCTTGGCCGGTTCTCTTGGCTTCAGGTCTTGGATAATGCTAACAACACGGGGATCGTGGCGCAGGATGTCGGCCTTGATCTTGAGGACACGGGCGCGCAGATTCAGCATGTCTT
>CAYQTU010000181.1:0-2216 GCA_964420575.1 uncultured bacterium | reverse complement strand
AGCAGGCTAAGCAGGTGATCGGAGACTTCTTTCATCACAATGAAGACGGACAAATGTCTCCCGAAGAGCTGAAGAAACAGATCGAACTAACCGAAGCCGTGGCCCTTCAGTGCGGGGAGGTGCCTCCGGAACTTAAAGAAAAGCTGGCCGGGCTCAAGACCGATACGGAAAAGCTCCGAATTGAAAAGGAATTGAAAGCCGTGCATGACAAAATAACGAAAGGGGAAAGCCATGAAGCCGATGGTACAAACGCAACTCAGCCGGATCAACCGTGAATTAGGGAAGAATTTCGAGTTTTTTCGAAGTTATTACTTCCAGAGTCCGCAAAAACTGCCGGATTCGGCATTCCATAAAGAATTCTGCGGTATTCTTCACTACTTAAACGAAGCGCGAGGTTCCAAGCTGGCGCTTGCCGCACCCCGCGGCAGCGGAAAGAGTTCGGTTCTTGCGGAGTATGTCGTGTATTGCATCTGTTATAAGACGGAACCTTTCATTGTTGTTCTTTCGAGTACGTCGGATCAGGCTGCTGGGTTTCTGGACGGAATCAAGCATGCTCTCACCTCAAATTCGCTCCTTATGAAGGACTTTCCGGAAGTGTGCGAGATGGGCAGGAGGCCGGGACCGCCCCGATGGCGTAATAACGAGATTATTACCCGCAATGATATCCGTGTTCTTGCGCTTGGTTCCGAAAACCAGATTCGGGGCCGAAAAAACCGGGATCACCGACCGGGCTTGATCATTCTGGACGATCTTGAGACTGATGATCGCCTTCAATCGCCCGAACAGTATGACAAACTCTATAACTGGTTTGCGAAATCGGTGCTGAAAGCCGGGACGCCGCAGACCAACGTAATTTTTACCGGGACGATCCATCATTATCATTCTCTCTTGGCGCAGTTCACGAGCCCCGATAAAAATCACGGGTGGAAGAAAGTGATATGGAGATCCGTGATGTCTTGGGCGACCCATACGGAACTGTGGCAGCAGTGGGAGCAGATCTATAACAAAAGGGTTGAACATGAGGGGGAATCGGGCCCGGCAGCTGCGGAGAAGTATTTTTTGAGCCGTAGGACGGAAATGCTCGAAGGGACAAAGGTTATGTGGCCTGAGAAGCAGGACTATTACGCGCTGATGGTGCAGAGGGAGGATGACGGGTACGCGAGTTTTGACAGCGAAATGCAGAACGAACCCGTGAATCCCAAGGACTGCTACTTTAACCCCGAAGAATTCCATTATTGGGATGACGTTTACCCGTCCGAGGATGACTTACTGCGAGCCATTGGAGATCATGCCGAGTTTTACGGGGCTTGCGATCCGAGCCTCGGGCGGCAGGGGAAGCGCGGCGATTATTCCGCGATCATTACGATCGTGAAAAACTCAAAGGATGGGACGCTTTACGTATTGGACGCGGATATTGAGCGCTGTAAGCCGGATGCGACAATTGAACACATCTTGGCGTTTCATGAACGGCGTTCATACCATCGGTTCGGGATCGAGTCGAATCAGTTTCAGGAATTTATGGCATCAGAACTGGAGAAGCGGGGTGCCGCGAAATCGCTTTATCCTCCGGTCGAAAAAATCACGAGTACTTCCGACAAGCTCGGTCGTATTCAGACACTGCAGCCGCTCGTCAAGAACGGAACAATTCGGTTTTCACGGCGCCATACCACGCTTCTCGAACAGATGAAGTATTTCCCGAAGGGAAGCTATGACGACGGTCCCGATGCGCTTGAGATGGTTTACCAGCTTTGCAAAGACGGAAATCGTGTCGGGCTCACGTTCTGGCAGTGGACTGGCCCTTGGCCTGAGGACGGTCATTGGGTCAGTATTTAGAGCGTTTTTCGGGTGGATCATTTTGATTTTGCATCATCGCGGCACAGTGTTGCTGCGGCATTCTGACACGATCCCCACAGGCGGTCTTTTGCTGAAAACATACCCAAAGTTTTTAAGAAACTATTCGGTAAGGAGTTATGTGGAAGCGCTTTGTCGCACTGGAGTGGCATGATTCTTGATATAAATAAGTTACCTAAGGGCTAGTTTGGCGCCAAGGCCCAAATGCGCCAGCATGACCATTAACAATCAACCAGTAAGGAGTAGCAATATGGAAGCAAAAGATGCACAAACCGTTGTAAATGAGATTCATGCCCACATGCAAAGACAGGGGGGATCGCCCTCTTCGTGGTATGTGGGTATTACTTCAGATATTAAACAAAGGC
>CAYQTU010000180.1:0-2312 GCA_964420575.1 uncultured bacterium | reverse complement strand
TTTCTTTGATCAGATACATTCGAGCAGGCAACAGAAGGCCGCTTATTTATCACGGATTAATGAGGTTTCACAAAACAGAACTCTTCTTTTCCCGACCTTCAACTATGATTTCTTCCGAACGGGTGTATATACACCCCTATCGGATCCTTGCCGTGTCGGCGCGCTGAACGAGTATACCCGGCAGCTTTATCCTGATCAACGAACTCTGACTCCCGTATTCAACTTCTGCATCTGTAACAACAGATCCATCTCGTTTGAGCCCGTTGACAATCCATTTTCTGCGGCTTCTACATTTGGCGAATTAGCGCGCCGTGGCGCGACAGTTGTTTTTTTCGGGGCCTTGCTGTCATCAAACACCTTCATTCATCATGTCGAAGAAGTGATGAATATCGGCTATCGCTATATAAAACCATTCCCAGGAGTGATTCGTACAGCTCTCGGGGACCGATCAATCGTACTTAACTATCGGGTCCGTCCTTTAACTGAAGGAGCGGCAGTCTATGATTGGGAGAGATTATCGTCGGACTTGATGAATCGAAATATGTTACATGGTTTTCCTCTTGGAAACGGGCAACTGCTTTTTTACCGTGCAGACCGCTTGTTGGAATACTGGTGTGACTGCCTGCATAAAGATGAGCTGTATTTATTAACATTCGCGTCACGAAAGAAGGCCGAAGAATTATACAAGCAGTATGGCAAGCCTTTGCGATACGAATTGCTTGAACACCCGCAATTACTTGAATGAAAGAAGATGATGACGATGAAACGCCCATTTGATTCAGAACCAGCCAGATGGTCGCTTGATGAAACACGCGCAGGCGAAATCATGCACGGTTGGGCGACCGATCTTTTCCCGTATTGCAGGAGCATCACGGGCGATGGCGTTAGGAGGACTCTGGCCTATTTACGCGAACGCCTGCCATTCATCACCATGCACGAAGTACCCTCCGGAACCACCGCGTTCGACTGGACGGTTCCGCGGGAATGGAATATCCGCGAGGCCTACATCGAAAACGAAAAGGGCGAACGGATCATCGACTTTCGAAAATGCAACCTGCATGTCGTGGGCTATTCCATCCCCGTGGATGCGTGGATGCCCCTGGGCGAACTGCAAGAGTATCTGCATAGCCTTGAGGATCAGCCCGATGCGATTCCGTATGTAACCTCCTACTACAAAGAACGCTGGGGCTTCTGCATAAGCCACAACCAGCGGCAGAAATTGGCGGAGGGGCGATACCATGTCGTCATTGACAGCGACCTGAAGGATGGACATTTGACCTATGGCGAATGTATCATTCCGGGGGCCACCGAGAAGGAAGTCTTTTTCTCAACCTATGTCTGCCATCCATCGATGGCCAACAACGAACTCTCTGGCCCCGTGGTGCTGACCTACATTGCGAAGTGGCTAATGTCGCAGCCCCGCCGCTATACCTACCGGCTAATCTTCATTCCGGAGACCATCGGATCCATAACCTATTTGAGTCGGCACCTAGAAACGCTGAAACAGCGCGTTGTGGTTGGATTCAATCTTTCCTGCATCGGCGACGAGCGAACCTATGGGTTCGTCGCCTCGCCCTACGGCAACACACTTGCGGATCGAATCGCCCAGAATGTGTTGGACAATCTTGGCGTGGAGTACACCGTCCATCCTTTCCTGACTCGGGGAAGCGATGAGCGCCAGTATTGCAGTCCTGGTGTGGATCTTCCTCTGATCACCCTGTGCCGCAGCAAATATGGCACTTATCCTGAGTATCACACTTCGCTGGACGATTTGAAGTTGGTGACGCCTGAGGGATTGGCCGGTGGGTGTAACTACGTGAAACGATGCATCGAGGTTGCAGAAATGAACGACATTTATCGTGTGACTTGCTGTGGAGAACCGCAACTTGGAAAACGTGGACTTTATCCTTCTCTCAGCACAAAGAAATCAGGTGCGTCCGTGGCGGCGATGATGGATCTGATCACCTACGCCGACGGAACCAACGACCTCGTTTCTATCAGCAAACTGGTCGGTCAACCGGTCTGGGACTTGAATGATATTGCCCTCCGCCTCAAGACTGCCGGCCTGCTAAAAAAAATGGAAGAGAGCACTTTCACAAGATCCTCTGCAATGTAGTGAGCCCGCGGTGCCACTTCAGAATCAGATATAAGAGATTCTTATGACTTTGCGCTGCCCGCTGAACTTCAGTCCCCACGCCCCCCGCCACCATCTCCCAGGCTACCGCCGTGCCCCGCGCAATGCCACACATGGCTTGCCGCCCCATGATATCCCCTCCAGATATTTCGGCGACAGGCCATTCGTCGCGTCCCGT
>CAYQTU010000179.1:0-2393 GCA_964420575.1 uncultured bacterium | reverse complement strand
GGTAAAGCGTAGGGCCTCATTTTTCCCCTGTTTTTCTGAAATATCATTATAAACGGGAATGAACGCACTTGTAAGGCCGCCTTCTCCCACGATCCTCCGGAAAAGATTCGGGAACATAAAAGCATACAAAAAAGCATCCCACTGCCAGCTTGTTCCAAAACTTTTAGCGCTCACAATATCACGGGTCAACCCTAAAAAACGGCTGAGCAAGGTCATCAAGCCAACCACGGCAGCCGCTTTAACAAGGTGCCTTTTGCCGGACTGGGGAACTTGATTGACAGAACATGGCTCCCGTGTTAGATTGTCGCCACTTTTTTCACTTAAAGGAGTTATCGACATGCCCAATATTCCTTCTGCTGCAAAACGGATGAGAAGTGATACAAAAAAACGCACCCGCAATCAAGCGGTGCTTTCAGAACTAAAAACTCTGGATAAAAAGTTACGCCTATTGGCAAAAGATCCTGAAAAAGCAAAAACTCTCGCTCATCAGGTCATTTCTCGTTACGATCAGGCCGTGTCCAAGGGAACCATTCCCCGGGGCCGTGCTGATCGTAAAAAATCCCGTATCTTAAAATTCCTGAATACGATCACTCAAAAGTAACTATTTAGGCCGCATAGGCCAAAAGCCAGGCTTCAAGACCGCTTAAGCCGTCGATCAAGCCGCTTTTGGCCTTTTGGTCAATTTGGTATAAACCTTCCAAAGCGCTTTCGATCTTTTTCAAGGAAAATTTTCGGAGATCTTTTAAGAAAAAAACCGCCGCCTTGGGTGAAACCTTACATCTTTCCAGCACTACCGCTTCAGAAAGTCCGGATTCCGTTAAAACCTTGGCTTGCCAAAGCTGCCGAAGCTTTGAATGCAGCAGCCCGATGAGAGAAATAAGATCGGCATCGTGTTGTTCGATCAATTCCCGAAAAACCTTTAAGGCATTTTGCGGTTGCTGGTCGAGCAAGGCTTTCGTCAATTGATAGACTTCAATACTGCTCCAATGTTCTTCAAATTGGCTGACCATCTCTTCGTCGATCGCATGTTTTTCACCCGCATACTGGATCAAGCGTTCCAACATGGTATCTAAGAAGGTCACTGCATCACCGCACATTTCAAGAAGACGGGTTTTTGCCCCCGGGGTGATCGTTTTTTGAGCTCGGTTCAGTTTTTGCTGTAAAAATAAAGCGGCTGTCGTTTTAAGCTCGGTTTCTTTAAGGCGAAGAACCTCTCCTTTCGATTTGGCTAATTTCGCCAATTCCGCATTCAAGGGAAGATCATCGACTTCGAGAATAAGGCAAGTATAGACCGCCGGATTTTCCAAATAGGCAGAAAGCACGGCAAGATCAGGGTCTTTAAGCTCTTGGGCATCCCGAATATAGAGGATCTGGGCTTCGGCTAAAAAAGGAAGGGTTCTTGCGGCTGACAGGATATCCGCAAGAGCGGTTTCACGGACCCGGAATGATTGCTGGGCCAAAGAACGTCCGTCTTGTTTTTCAATGTCAGCGGTAAGCGTTTTAATCTTACCCGCTCGAAGGAATGGATCACCGATAACAAGAAAAAGGGGTGTTTTCACGCGTGCAAAAGAAAATGGGTATTACCAGTCTTCAACGATGCGATCCACAATGTTATGCGCCAAACGTTCCACGGCTTTCTGGGAAGCAGCCTGTTCAGCGACCGAATGAACATCACTCACATAATATTCGTTGTCACCTGACATATACGGTTCTTCCCAGATCACTTCCCCGGTTTTGGCATGGATCAATTTAATAGCTACGACAATAAAAAGACGGTACTCTTCCACCGATTCAAGTTGGTTGAACCTCAGCCCTTCCTGTTCATAAGCAACGAGGTCGGTCTTTAAAATGGCATCCGCCTGGTCCTGGGTCGTCACCTTCAGATTCCCATCGATTTGAATACGCCGGATGACCGCGTTCGTGATATCCATTTCAAGCCCGGGCTGGTAAGCATAAACTTCTTCGATAGGGATCTTATTTTTAACCGTTTCGACATAGATCGTTTTGATGTTCTTAGGAAGAACGGTTTTGTTCGTATACCCACACCCTGGCAGGGTCAACATCCCCACAAGAATCAAAATTGCAGAAATCCTAAGGCTTTTCATGTTGCAGCTCCGCTTGTTGGAATAGCTGTAAAACGTTCTTTTTCCTGAGAAAGAAAATTACGCCGTTCCGATAAATTCGACAGACGCTCTTGAACCCTCTCTTTTTCGGTCAGAAGGTCCTGTTGCATCGCTTTTGACGGTGTAGAAGGAAGAATCCGGTCGATCTCCTCGATCCGTTGTTGCAATATCTTCTGTTCGCTCTCTTCGATCTGGATCTCCTCATCGATCAAGCGCAAAAGGCCGGCGGCCGCATCGGCCATTTTCTTTTCGGCGTCTTGCTGATCTTTA
>CAYQTU010000178.1:0-2435 GCA_964420575.1 uncultured bacterium | reverse complement strand
CTGTGCGGGTTCGATTCCCGCCCCGGGCACCAAATAAAAACAAGGGCTTGCATTGTCATAGCAGACAGGCAAGCCCTTCGCTATTTGGACAGAGGCGAGGATATGTCCCGCTATTGTCCCGCTTAATGAGATTTCGTAGATCATTTTCTTCTGGCTGAAGAGTCCCGCTCAAATGAAAGGGGGCCAACCTTCCGGCTGGCCCCCTCGTTCCCGCGCTTCACCTTCTGCCCATCTTCATCCGCGCATTGCCGCGCACTCATTGGATAGGTCATGATGGAGGAGTTATTTTGATCTGTCTTAGCATTCTAACACCTTCCAGCTTCGCCCGTTCCAATGCGATCATGTCGGGAGTTATGTCATCTTTCGTGATCCCCAACTTGCGAAGTCGTCCAAGGATAACTTGGCGCACGTAACCATCTGTTAGGGGCCGTAGCCGCTTGTCAGAGTCATCCATTTTCAATCCTCTCAAATTGCTTCTGCGATGATTTGGTGAATACCTTTTACTGCTTCAGGGGAAAGGGTGAGCCCGTGGCTCCGGTCGGCACGCCCCAGGATCTCTGCCAGGAGGGGAATGGATCCCTGCTGTAGGCATGTTCCCTGTACGCCATCGTTGATCTCGCACAGAAGGTCATAGAGCCCTTCCGTTGCGTCCGGGGAAAAATCATCGAGCACCTTACCCCGCTGCTCGACATATCCGAGCATCTCCGACAAGAACGCCACCCGCCCCCGTGTACCTTCGTCAATTCCGCTCTTTCCGTTCAACATGGCCAGCCTCCGTATGAGATTATTTCCCGGTTGTCTCCGGGATGCGGCGTTTGCCCGCCTGTGCTTGCTCTTGCCTGCGCTCGCGCTCGCTCTACCGGCGAGTCATCGCGCAGGCGCTAAAGTGATTCGCGGATAGACCCCACACATTTGTGGCCGCACATTACGATCCATGGACTTTTCTTTATCGTTTGTTTGAGCGAAGTGTGACTGTTCCCGTTCATGGGATGGGATACTCCCACGGCTAGGAGAAAGAGAACCGGAAAGAGAGCAAACTTTTTTTGTCCGGTAGGCGGGGGATTTGATAAAAGTATCTTGTACACTGGAATAGCATTTATCAACCTTTGTACTTCGAGAAGGCGAGTACGAGAGACGTATATACATTGCTTGATATAAGTCATAAATATTGATATGGAATCCTCCAATAGTTCTTTTTTTGTTCAACTTTATTAAATAACAATCTTCTTGGGAGAACTAATGCCCGGACCTGAGTTCGCAAGGTGGATAAACCCAGTGCTTCGAGCACTCACGGAACTTGGTGGTTCTGCCCGACCCCATGAGGTGGTTGAGCGAGTCGCAACGAATGAGCATGTGCCTGATCAGGTGCTCGATCAGATCAACCCCGCCGGTGGGCAGAGATTCCCTAACCAAGTCCATTGGGCCAGATTCTATCTTGCAGAGGGTGGTTATATTGATAGGTCACGCAAAGGTGTGTGGAAACTTACCAATGATGGGGTAAAAGCTGGTCAACTTAGTCAATCAACACTTGATGAACTCGTCGAACAAGTGCAAACTTCAGCTCGGAAACCTAGTCGCCGTATTGTATCCTCGACGCGACATACCATTCTAAATTCAGATCCTACACAGTCTCCGATTGTACCGACAGAGCCAGAACAGGAGGAACAGCTTGCTCCAGATTCTGAAGATAGGGACTATAGAGTTAAGCTTCTGACAATCCTCCAAGCACTACCACCAGCAGGATTTGAAAGGCTGTGCCAAAGGCTACTACGAGAAGCCGGATTCGAGCAAGTAATCGTCACAGGTAAGTCTGGAGATGGCGGCATCGATGGTCACGGTGTCCTAGCATTGAATGCCTTCGTAAGTTTTCGCGTCCTCTTCCAATGCAAGCGATATGCGGGTTCAGTTTCACCAGGACAAGTGCGTGACTTCCGCGGAGCGATGCAGGGACGTGCAGATAAGGGATTAATCTTAACCACAGGTTCTTTCACTGCTGAAGCACGGCGTGAGGCAACGCGAGATGGTGCCCCACCGATCGAACTAGTAGATGGCGAAAAACTCATTGGTCTTTTCGCTTCACTAGAACTTGGACTTCGCCCAGTGACTACCTACGAGGTGGACGATTCTTTCTTCGGCGAGTATCAGAGATAGTTATTCTGAAAAGTGTGTTTGCAATGGTTTGTTACGCCTCGTCGGATACATCACCTAGGAAGATCAAGTTACAACGTTTTAATCGGTAACCCTCTTTCCGTTGCGTCCGGGGAAAAATCATCGAGCCCTTCGCCCCGCCGTTCAACATATCCGAGCATCTCCGACAAGAACGCCGAACGCCACCCGCCCCCTTGTACCTTCGTCGATTCCGCTCTTTCCGTTCAACATGGCTAGCCTCCACTTGAGATTATTTCCCGGTTGCCTCCGGGATGTGGTCCGGAAAA
>CAYQTU010000177.1:0-2441 GCA_964420575.1 uncultured bacterium | reverse complement strand
TGGAGATGAAGACCTTCTAATGGGAGAAGGACTTGAAATCCTGATTGAGACAGCCCGTTTCTGGGAGAGTCGTTTCGTCCTGGATGAAAAAAGCGGACGCTACCACTTGATTCTGGTACAAGGCCCCGACGAATATACCGGACCAGTGAACAATGACACCTACACTCTTATAATGGCTGAATTGAATCTCAAAACGGCGGAAGAAACTATAGAATCATGCAAATTGAAGTACCCTGGAAAATGGGAAAAAATAAAAAACAAAATTTCATTCAAAAACGAAGAATTGGGAAAATGGGAAAAAATAAGGGAAAACATTTATAATGATTATTATGATGAAAACTTGAAAATACTTGCAACCGATGAAGTATTTTTCAGAAGGATAGCAGTTGAACCGTCTCAATTAAAAGTACCGAATAAAATGCTGCGCTTCACAATGCCGTCCTACGATACTTTGTTGCGGTATCAAATTGTAAAGCAGCCAAGCATCATACTGCTCACATATCTATTGCCGGACAGATTTTCGCAGGAAGAAAAACTTGCGAACTGGAATTACTATGAACCCAAGACCATCCACGATTCATCACTGAGTTACAATACACATTCGATAATGGCATCCGAACTGGGATTCAAGAAAAAGGCCTATGAATATTTCATAAAGACGGCGCATCTGGATTTGAACAAGTCTCGGGATACCGACCTGGGACTTCACAGCGCATGTATCGGAGGAACATGGCAGGCGATAGTAAATGGATTTGCCGGAATGAGACTTCGAAACGGCATTCTTGACTTTGCTCCTTCAATCCCGGAAGAATGGACTGTGTTTGAATTCAAAATACATTACAGGAACAATATTTTCAGGATTAAAATAGACAAAAGCGCGATAAGTATCGAGGCTGGCGCTGGCGACAGTTCCGGAGAAATAACGATTTGCGGACAGCCGGTGGAATTGACTCAGGGCAGGGCACGGGTATTCAAATGCAAACAGTAGAAGCCGTTATCTTTGATCTTGACGGCGTGATCACGAGCACGGATGAATTCCACTATCTGGCATGGAAAAAGATATTTGACAATATCGGTATCAAATTCGATCGCCATGCAAATCAAAAGATAAAAGGAGTCGGAAGGCGAGAATCATTTGAAACCATAGCAGGTTCTGGCTTTGCCGAAAACGTTATCGAACAATATATGCAAGAAAAAAATACATATTACGTAGAACTTTTAGACAAAAGCAAACTTATTCCGCTGCCTGGAATAATTGATTTTATGAAAGTATTGACAGGCAAAGGTATAAAAATAGCGATTGCATCCGCCAGCAAAAATGCGATGAAAATATTGGATAATCTTGGAATCGCAAAAGAATTTGACGCTATCATCGATGGAACAATGTGTTCAAAAGGGAAACCGGAACCGGATATTTTCCTATTGGCTGCGGAAAAGCTTTGGAGAAACCCCGCCGGATGTCTTGTTGTCGAAGATTCGCAGGCAGGAATAGATGCGGCAAAAGCGGCAGGAATGAGATCAATAGCTATCGGGAGATATCTGAAAAATGCCGATATGATTCTGGGAAGCACCGAAGAACTAAGCGTCTCTTTGTGTATTGTTCATGAATAAGTATCCAATCAGAATGAAGCAGGTTAAGTTTCATACTATAAATACTTTATAGAATAGCGCGGGATTCGCTTTAAGAGGCACCATGTCGCTAGGCTACTTGTGCGTTGCGCTGGTTTTCCTGACGACAAGGCGTGGTTTAATGACCAGTTGTTGCAGCGTACGAGTGTTGTTCTCGATTTTGTCGATGAGTATTTCCATGGCTTTTTCACCGATCTCGCGGAACGGCTGGGCAATAGTTGTCAGCGGGACCTCGAGAAGCGATGAGATTTTAAGGTCGTCAAATCCTACGACTGAAATATCGTCGGGAACGCGAAATCCGGCGTCTTTTATTGCCTGAAGCATTCCGATGGCGATCGGGTCGCTTGCGGCAAATATCGCAGTAGGGCATTGTTTTGATGATATGTGTCGGCGTGTTTCTTCGTAGCCTCCGGCACCTGGTTCGATCTTGAGTTCTGCAAATTTCGCGGAGTCAAGAGATATTATAAGTTCCTCTTCTATAAGGAGTTTATTCTTTATCAGAGCTTCCTTGTAGCCTTCGAGCCGGTCCATTCCGGCGGTATGTGCGGGCCATCCGATATGCGCGATCCGTTTGTGTCCGAGTTCTATAAGGTGCGAAACGGCCAGGAAGGCGCCGTATTTATTGTCGGTTACGACGTAATCGGTATCTATATCACGGAAGAAGCGGTCGACCAGCACGAATTTGAAATCGTCTCTTTTGAGTTCGAATATTTGTTCCGCGTTGGCTTTACCCCAGTTAGGAAATATGATGGTGCCTGAATAGTTCATCTGTTTAAGCCGTGATATTTCGCGGCATTCTTTTTCGATATCCC
>CAYQTU010000176.1:0-2447 GCA_964420575.1 uncultured bacterium | reverse complement strand
CGAAAAAGAAGCCAAGAAGAAACAACAAGAAGCCGAAAAAGAAGCCAAGAAGAAACAGAAGGAAGCTGAAAAGGCAAAGAAGCAGGCAGAAAAAAATACAAAGAAAGGCGCTTTGGGGACTAAAAAATCCCTTGGTTTTTAAACAAATTTGGCAAAGGGCGTTACTTTTTCTTACAAAGAAAGAGTAACGCCTTTTTTGCGTAAAAAGCTAAATGAGGAAATAATTCAGATGAAAAAAGCAGGGCTAATTTTAGCAGCCGTATTTTTTTTGATTGCCGGCTCTTGGCCTATGGGGTATGCCAAAAATTCAAAGCTGGATAATGGGGATAAGTTAGCGACCTTACGTAAGGCCCGGCAAGAACGGGCCAATGCACGTCGTGAAACGACCCAGGAAAAAGTTGATGCTCAGATCAAAGCAAGCCAGAAGCAAATTGCTGATGAGGCCGCAAAAGCCATGCAGGGTCCAGTGCAAGAGGCCCAACGGCAAGCCCAGGAAGCAATAAAGCAAGCTCAGGAAGCTTCATCGACGATGAGCGGTCTAGGCTCCCAATAGCAGTGAAAGCTTATTTCAAACAAAGGATTTGATCCAATGAAAACTCAAGCGCCCAAAGCCATTGTAGTTGGAAGTAGTACGGGGATTGGACGAGCTCTTGCTAAAAAACTTTCCGAAGAAGGATTTATTGTTGGGTTGACCGGTCGCTCGATGGAGCGGTTGCTTGAATTACAAAAGGAACTTCCTGGTCAAAGTCATGTCAGGCAATTGGACCTTCGAGATCTACGGCAGGCCCTCCACGAGCTTAGCAATTTGATCATGGCCATGCAAGGGCTTGATCTTTTGGTCATCAATGCCGGAGTTTTGTTCTATAACCAGGATTTTATTTGGGCGTCCGAAGAAGAAACGATCAAAGTGAATGTGACGGGGTTTGCCGGGATTGCGAATTTAGCCGTTCAGTACTTTTTGCAGCAGAGCGCAGGTTGCTTAGTCGGGATTTCTTCAATCGCCAGTTTGCGGGGGAGCGGCCGTTCACCCGCTTATAACGCTTCCAAGTCCTTTATGTCCAATTACATGGAGGGACTCCGTCAAAAACTTGCTGCAACCCCTATCCGAGTGATCGATATTCGTCCTGGTTTTATTGATACTGATATGATCCGTGGGCGTAAAGGTCTTGTGGGAGTTGCGTCTCCGGAAAAAGCAGCCGCTGATATTTTAAATGCGATCCGCCGGAACAAAAGAATCGCCTATGTTCCGTCTTGGTGGGGGATCATCGCATGGATCTGGAAAAGGATCCCGGAGTGGCTGTATCATTTTGGATATCGCTGCTATCTCCGCTGGGATGAAACCGCCATAAGCCCTCCCAAAGGTTAAACCGTATGCGGAAACTGACCCACCGTGAGTTGGTAGAACGGCAAATGCGGAAACAAAAAGAACCACGGTTATCCTTGACCCTAGTTCTTAATAATATCCGCAGCCTTTACAATGTAGGTTCAATTTTTCGTACGGCGGACGGCGTAGGCGTTGAAAAAATCTGGCTTTGCGGGATCACGGGCTACCCCCCGGATTCTCAGATCAGCAAAACTGCTTTAGGTGCGGAAAAAGAAGTCCCTTGGGAATACCGGCAGGATGTGTGTTCTGTTGTGCGCGAATTGAAAACGCAGGATTATCAGATCATGCTTCTAGAGCAATCTACTCATAGCATTCCGTTCCAAGATTATCATCCGCGAGGATCGGTGTGTCTTGTTATAGGTAATGAGATTGCCGGAGTATCGGACGAATTGGTGGCTTTATGCGATCAAATCATTGAGATTGAGATGTCAGGGCTAAAGAATTCTCTGAATGTTTCAGTGGCTTTTGGGATCGTTGCTTACCATATTCGCAATCAGATCCTTTCCAGGGTTAGATCATGACGGCGGCCCCTAAACGGATGCAGGTTTTTTTCAGCGGGACAGTTCAAGGTGTAGGTTTCCGTTTCACGGCTGAAAGATTGGCTAGACGGTTCCCTGTGACCGGTTATGTTAGAAATCTTAATGACGGCCGGGTTGAAGTCGTCGCGGAAGGGCAGGAGACGGTTCTAGTCGAATTTTTGACCGCAATCCGGGAGTCTGGTATGAAAAATTACATCCAAAATGTCGAAGCCCATTGGTCGAACGCCGAAGATCTTTTTAAGCGGTTTTCGATTGCCTATTGATCAATGCGCTACGCGATTTTTGCAGATATTCACGGAAATCTGGAAGCTCTCCACGCGGCCTTGGAATATACCCAAAAACATCATTTAAACCATTATATTGTTCTCGGGGATTCCATTGGATACGGAGCCGATCCCAATGCCTGTTATGAATGGGCTCAGAAGCATGCGGAATATCATGTATTGGGGAATCACGAAGCCGCAGTCCTTCATGAGAAAATCCGTTGGGAGTTTAATGACTGGGCACGAGTTGCGATCGACTGG
>CAYQTU010000175.1:0-2494 GCA_964420575.1 uncultured bacterium | reverse complement strand
ATCGCGGCTGCCGTCTTGGGATCACGTATCCCGAGATCTACGCCATGCAAGTCCGTGCAATCATTGAAGCAGCTTGCAATCTGAAGAAAAAAGGCATTAAGGTTGTCCCGGAGATCATGATCCCCTTGGTGGGAACTAAAAAGGAACTTCAGATCTTGAAGGACCTTTCGGTTGAGACCATCGATAAGGTTTTTGCTGAAAAGGGGACCAAACTAGAATACATGATCGGGACCATGATCGAAGTGCCCCGTGCGGCATTGACGGCGGATCGCATTGCCGAAGTCGCCGAGTTCTTTTCATTCGGAACAAATGACCTGACGCAGATGACGCTCGGATTTTCGCGTGATGATTCAGGTTCTTTTATGGGAGCGTACCTCGAACAGGGCATTTTTGAAAAAGATGTGTTCCAATCGATCGATGAAGAAGGGGTTGGATCCCTGATTCAACTTGCAGTTCAAAAAGGCCGTAACACCAGGAAAGACCTGAAGGTCGGTATTTGCGGTGAACATGGCGGTGACCCGGATTCCGTGAATTTCTGTCACCGTGTCGGCATGAACTATGTGAGCTGTTCGCCCTATCGTGTTCCGATCGCGAGACTTGCGGCGGCTCAAGCGGTTTTACGCCAGAAAAAATAAAACCCTACTGCTCTTATGGCAGGCAAAAAAAAGAAAAAGAAGCTTCATTCGATCCAGCGTTCGAAAAAGAAGCATCTCAAAAAGCAAGCTCGAAAGCTTCGGCTTCATAAGCGGCGTCTTTCCGCTTCCAAGCGGAAAACGCCGAAGAAGCTCACTCCTGCCCAGGAAAAATCCCTGACCAAAGCCGCTAAAGACATCGCTATCCTCAGAGAAAAAGAGTTCAAGAAAGAGGCTGAGGAGATTCTCAAGAATGAAGCTCGTCTGGAAGCGACCTCCGACCGCCGAAAGCGGAATCGAGAGGATGACGATGAGGATCATGCGGATGACGAGATGGAGCAAACCCTCGACCGCACTCCGATGAAGATCTATCTTGAACAGATTGAGCATATCCCTCTTTTAACTCCGGAAGAAGAGATCAGCCTTGCAGAAAAAGTTCAAGGCGGGCAGCATGAAGCTCAGCATGCTCGTCACCGGATGATCCGTTCCAACCTTCGCCTTGTAATCGCGATCGCTAAACGGTATACGCATATGGGACTTTCTTTTTCTGATCTTGTTGAAGAGGGAAATGTCGGGCTGATGCGGGCAGTGGAAAAGTTCGACCCTAAGCGGGGTTATCGTTTTTCGACTTATGCCTCCTGGTGGATCAAGCAAGCGATGATGCGGGCCCTTTCCAATCACGGTAAAACGATCCGCATCCCTGTGTACATGTACGATATCATTTCGAAATGGCGCCGCGTCAGGGACGGTCTGATGCAACGTTTGAACCGTATGCCGACCCGGCGCGAAATTGCCCAAGTCCTTGAAATCCCTGTTTCTAAAGTTAAAGAGATCGAAAATATCGTGAACCGTCCTAGTTCCTTGAATACACCGATCAGCTTGGATGGGACTGCAGAATTAATCGATCTGATCGAAGACGATTCCTCGCGGGCTCCTGATTCAAGACTTTCTGAGGTTTTAAAAACGGAACGACTTCAAAAGATTTTAGATAAACTGGATGAGCGCGAAAAAAGAATCATTACCCTTCGTTTTGGCCTAGATGCGCACAGTCCTCATACGCTTGAAGAAGTTGCCCAGCAGTTCGGGATTACGCGCGAAAGGGTCCGACAGATCGAATCCTCGACCCTGAAGAAAGTGCGTGCCCAATTGATGCTCGAAGGCGATAAATTCGAGAACTATCTCGAACCTTGAGCGAAGATCATTTGAGAAGACCGGAAAGGACTTTATGACCATTGAGTCTTTAAAATCAAAAGTAAGAGATATCCCCGATTTTCCTAAAAAAGGTATTTTATTTAAAGATATTACTCCGCTGCTCCAAGATCCTAAGAGTTTCCGCGAGATTGTCGCGCATTTGGCTCAAGCCCTTAAAGAACAAAAAACGGAAGTCATTGTCGGGATCGAATCGCGAGGTTTTATTTTTGGGGCTGCGGTAGCGGCAGAATTGGGCGTTGGATTTGTGCCTATCCGCAAGAAAGGCAAATTGCCCTGGCGGACACGACAGATGGCTTGTACTTTGGAATATGGCGAAGAGGTCCTGGAGATCCATGAAGATGCTGTTCGCCCTGGACAACGGGTAGCTATTCTTGATGATCTTTTGGCAACAGGTGGGACTGCGGAAGCGGCGGCAAAATTGATCGGTCAACTTGGAGGCACCGTGTCCCAGATCGCTTTTGTGATTGAACTGGGATTCCTTAAGGGACGTGAAAAGCTGCGGCCGTTCAATGTTTTTTCTTTGATCGCTTATTAACGGTTGGCCCGATCTGTAGATAAAGGGGTAAGGGCGGATATGATTTTCAGATGAAGGAATTGCCCCCAGCATGAATCGAACATGCAACCCTCTCCTTAGGAAGGAGATGCTCTAT
>CAYQTU010000174.1:0-2572 GCA_964420575.1 uncultured bacterium | reverse complement strand
TATAATAAGAACATCTGCTAACAAATCGGAAGGAGGTGTTCTTTTTCTCTGGTGCCCTTGCATGGCTGCCAAGCTGTGATAGGAGTGTTAATTATGTCGTTATCAGATATCACAGCACAACGCGTCTACACAGTCGAACAGATTGCTGAGATTCTTGCTATAAGTCCCCGTTCAGCCTACTATCTGTGCGAAAACACAGATAAATTCAAAGTAATACGCCTTGGACGCCGCCTTGTCAGAGTTCATAAGGACTCGTTTGATAAATGGTTCGAGGCGGGCTGTCCCTGAGCAACGAAAGGGGATAAATCATTATGGCAGTCATGCGCCAAAGAGGTAAAAAATTTAATGTCTGGTTTGATTATCGGGATGAGCTCGGACAGGTGCAACGACAGTTCGAAACTTATCAGGATCAGGAACAGGCAGAAAGAAGAAAGAAGGTGATCGACGAAATACAGGAAGGCAGAGCCGGGCAACACGACTTGTCAACGGACAAGAAGTTACAGACTCAGGTTGCCCTATACAAGAAATACAGGAACATGGATGAGATTCTTCCCACGGACGCCGCGATGCTTGGAATGACTGAAAAGGCCTCTGAGTCGAAGCGAAAAAAAACACATTACGACGGGACTTTTAACGAGTTCATTGAGGATTTTCTGCCCACTTACGCTAAATTGCACCTGCAGCCGGCTTCTTTAGAAGGATGGGAAAGTGCTCTAAAAAATCATATACTTCCTTTCTTTGGCCATCGAATTATGAACAATCTCGATGAGGAAGACATTGATGAGTGGATGGTGTATATGGGCTCCAAGAAGGTGACGGGGTCAAAAGCGTATAATAAAGATCCTGACGAACTTGATACGTTATCCTCTGCCTCAATTGCGAAGGCTGCAGGTTACCTGAACACCTGTTTCTCTTATGCGAAGAAAAGGAAGTGGATGCAGGAAGAGCTTAATGTAAGCAAAATCTGTATTACGTATCAGGAAACACCCTATTGGACCGATGATGAGTTCCGTGAAAATCAACCTAAGCTAGGTAGTCCATTAATCAGATTGCTTGTCCATCTCCTATTTATTCTGTCAGGTAGGCCTGGTGAACCATGCGGCATCCAGCTCAATAGCATCAACTTATCTGATAAATGGGTACACATTAAGCAGTCTTTGGCGAGGATCAAAGAGAGTGCGCTGACAAAAACCGACCCACGTCATATTTTCTTTGTTTTTCCCAAAGCAAAGCAAAACTCAACAACCGTACTTGTTCTTAAATGCCCCAAGACAAAACAAAGCAATCGAACGGTCCAGATTACGAAGCAGTTGGCCGAGGAGATTGAAAAAAGACTCGCGCATATCAATCACTGCAAAGAGTTTTTTGGGGCAGATTATCAGGATTATGAACTCTTGATTTGCCAGGACAACGGACGGCCGTTTGATATTCGTAATCTGCAAAGACAATTTACTAAGTGCCAGGAGGAGGCGGGTATCCAAAACATCATTACTCTTCGGGGGTTAAGAAAATCCAGCTTAATCTACAAAAATAACATTACCGGAAATGATTACACTCTGGTTATGAAGGACAGTGGGCACACACAGGTTGAAACGCTTCTTAAGCATTACGATGATGTCAACGACAAAGAACGTAAGCAATTGGCACATCGAATTGAAAACGATCTGTACGCTGCTGAGGAGACCCCAGAGGGAATCGTTTCTGAAGAAATGTACAAAAGCCTCATACAGACGATTCTCTCTGATCCCCAAAAGACGATGCAGTTAATGCAGCAGTTAGCCTCAAACATAGGCACAATGCAGCAAATGCAGAAGTATCAGAGCTGAAACCTGAAGCATACTCTGAAGCAATCTAGGAAAGGGGCGATGAATAATAAATCAAGAAACACGCATATTATGCACACGCAAAAAACAAAAGCAGTCTCTTCAACTACCGACCCAGCCAGATCGTAAAAGTCGAAGAAACCGCCTTGCAATGGAGCTGATGGCGGGACTCGAACCCGCGACTTCTACCTTACCAAGGTAGTACTCTGCCGTCTGAGTTACATCAGCACAATGAATATTTATTTGAAGGCCCTTCGGCTAAGCACTTCCTTACCAAGGATGTGCGCTACCTCCTGTGCCACATCAGCAGTTTGAAGCAGGCTAGACCATTATACGTTATGCAAAATAAAATTTCAAGGTTTTTTATCCAAAAAATCAGGCCGGGAAATACAGGATTTTTGCGGACGTCCATTGAATATTTATAGTAAATGCGGGCGGCGTTTCCGCCCATCCAATGCGCCGCGCAGGCCCCGAATCCCTGCCGCTTTTGTACCGGGCCATCCCAAAGGGAACATCTTTGCACGTGTGTTTTTTGCAAACGTATTAATGCGCATGCTTTTTTTGCGATTCAATATAGAGTTGCATCAAACAGCGGGCAAAGACGAGCGTGAAACGGCTTTCCGTTTTTTATGGGATCCCCGGTACTTTGTATTTGCACTTTTCTTTTAAAGAAAAGTGCAAAAATTTATTCGATTTTTTCCACGCCCAGCGTTGCGTTCTGGCCGTTGATGTCCCAGTCTTTCACATAT
>CAYQTU010000173.1:544-2577 GCA_964420575.1 uncultured bacterium | reverse complement strand
GAAAGCACGATGAAGCTGCAAAGGGATATTGCCGAACTTTACGGCAGGGGTGCAGTTGGATCGGCACTTATTATCGCCGGTATAGCAATGAAAGCTATGGGAAAAGCCACTGGCGAGGACGAGGAAGAACGCAAAAAAGAAAAACAATGGAATTTAACAAAAGGTATAACGAATAACAGCCTGCTTATTAATGGCAAGTATTATGACATATCCTCCATGCCTCCTTTGGTTGTGCCATTCTTGGCTGGGGCATGCGTGGCGGGGAAATTAAGCTGGGAAGAATTTTTCCTTGCCATGACAAAAGCTGGTAACTCCATTATGGATATGCCGGTTTTACAAGGTGTACAAGAACTAGTGGGCGGTGGGTATGGCGATAGATCAGCGGCAGAAACAGGGGCGAAGGTTGCCGGTAGTGCCGCTACGCAAGTAATACCCCTGCTTTCTTTTAGTAGACAACTCGCCAACTACGCAGACCCTTATAAGCGAGATACGAGGTCAACGAAACAGGGTCTTGCTAAGACTGCGGAGGAAACCCTAAACTATCTCAAATCTTCTGTCCCAGGCCTTCGGGAAACGCTACCGATTAAATATGATATGCTGGGAAACCCGATTGAGAATTACCCCTCTGACAGTACGATTGGCAGAATAGGCAATGTGTTTCTAAACCCCGCCAATGTTAGCAGACCAAAAACTTCTTCTGTAATTACTGCGATTGATGAGTTGTACGCGAAAACAGGCGATACCGATGTATTGCCGCGCACCCCTCCCGATGGCACATTCAAGAACGAAGGAATAAGTTATCGCCTTGACCCTGCCGAAAAGCAGGAATGGCAGAAAACCTCCGGCAAGACGCTAAACTCCCTCATGTCAGACTTGGTAAGAACTAAAGCCTATAAATCTGCGTCAACGGAAGAAAAAGCGGCTATGGTTGCCAAAATTCAAGATTATGCTTCTGATAAAGCCAAAATTGACGCGCTGAAAGGAAAAGGCGTTAGCTACTCTGGTTTAAGTTTCACCGACAAAGTAGACACCTTGAAACAAAAAGGTATCTCGGCCAGCGCGATAATCGTTGCGGCCAGCACCAACAAGGATAATGACACTAAAGATGGTGTGACGGTCAACGCCAGCGGTTCGGCAAGACGCGCTTTGGCGATAGCTAACTTAGGTTTATCTTCAGAGAAAGCCTATTTGTTAGCTGATGCGTTTGATGTATCAAAAGGCGTTACCAACGCTATGCTGATAGGAATTGAAAACAACGCCGATATGAAGAAAATCATGGACGCTGTTGTGGCAATCGAGAATACCGAGGGCATAGGCAAATACAAAAAGTATCAAGCGCAAGCTATTAAATTAGCCTCACTGACGCTCGACACAGACCCCGCAAAAGACCTTCGCTTAAAAAAACTACTCTCCGATGCCATCATCACAAAAGACTTCGGAGGAAGCCACCCGACCAATTACACCTATACAAAAAACGGCGTAAAATTCTAATTGTATAGGCATGCAAAGCACCCCTAAATCCCTACTAAATTACTAATGTCTACTCAATGTCTATTATTGTCTAGTATCGTTTGGTATATTTTGACCAGAACCAGCTAAATTCTTGTAACAAAAAAGCCTTGCTATTCGCTGAAATTTTAGCGTTTAGCAGGGCTTTTTCTGTTCTGTTTTACGAAATGGTTTAGCGGCGAAAATTGGCAATAACACCGCTTTCCCACCTTTGAACAGTAGCTTTACCGACACCAACGACAGCCGCTACATCTTCAAGCGTTTTATTCTTGCGCCAAAGTCCATTTTATTCACCTTCCTCTTCCATAAACGCAACAAGTTATCCACAAAAAAGTTTTGCAAAAGCAAAATTTATCCTTGCATAATGTCGGTATTTGTGGTATTGTATAAGTAACAATAGAAAGGAGGGTGAATATGTTTAATCAACGCGCATTAAAGGCAAACTTAGCGGCAAGCGATATGAGTAAGACCGAATATGCCGCCTACCTGGGCATTACTTATCCTACCCTATTAAACAGGATAAG
>CAYQTU010000173.1:0-534 GCA_964420575.1 uncultured bacterium | reverse complement strand
GTTTCGGAATTTAAGCGGGACGAAATTCAAAAAACGCGAGAACTGTTCGGGGCAGAAATTGCTGATATGATTTTTTTTGCCAAGCAAGTTTCCTAAAAGCAACATGAAAGGAGATGCCACAATGGATTTACGCAACTTTGAAAATGACCACTTCGGGAAGATCAGAGTAACAACTATTGATGGCGAGCCGTGGTTTGTAGCGGCTGATGTGTGCAAGGTATTGGGGTTGAGCAATACCACTGTCTTTCTTGCGAATTTGGCTGGCGATGAAAAGGCTAAGTTAAACTTAGGGCTAAGGGGCGGCGGCGTTAATACGGTAAACGAAGCGGGGCTTTATAAACTCATCCTTCGCAGCCGCAAAAAAGAAGCCGTTAAGTTCCAAGACTGGATTACCCGCGAGGTTCTCCCCACTATCCGCAAGACCGGCGGCTATGTGGCCGATGAAACGGTTTTCCTTGAAACCTATTTCCCCTCTTTGGACGAGCAGGCCAAACAGTTTTTCGCTATGACGCTGCAACAGGTGCGGAGTTTAGG
>CAYQTU010000172.1:0-2588 GCA_964420575.1 uncultured bacterium | reverse complement strand
ATGATCCAGTGAACGCCGCGCAACAAATAGATCCGGCTCGGTTTGTCCGGATCTGAACAAAAAGCTACCCGTTCAAATGAAATACGTCAAGGAAGTTGCTTTTTCATTTAAGTAAGCTTGCACAAGCTTTATCAATTTATAGCCCCTTGAAGCCAAAAAACCGCCGCTCTTTGGTTAGCCTAGAACGATTATGGGAACACGGCAGGACCTTTATCACTTGTTATTTTCCGTTTTAAGCCCCGCGATCACTTTTACCCTACTCAAAACTTGCCGTTTCAAAAGAATGCCATCACTACAAAAGGATCTTCCGCACAGCTTGAATCAAAATAGCCATGTCCGAAGTCTTGACAGCACAATCATTCGCCCCCATTTTGAGAGCATAGCTCGGATCGATCGCTTTGAGGTTTCCGGTCATCAAGAGCACCGGCGGCGGGTGGGGTTTGAACATCTCCTTGATTTTGCGGCAGGCATCAAATCCCGAAATGTCCGGCATCACCACATCGATCAAAAAAAGGTCCGGAAGTGTTTGGCGGACTTTCTCAAGAGCATCCCTAAAATTCAACGCTGCCACGGCATCATAGCCTTCCGCTTCCAAAACCTCCACGATCATTTCCCGGACTAAGGGGTCATCATCTATCACAAGAATTTTTTTCGTTACCGCACCTCTCCTATTTCTGCTGCTGTTCGGCTGCGTACGGCCCGCCCTCATCCAGAGGACGTTTTGTCAGGATGGAATCGCTTATTTCTTAACCAGCTTCTCGGCTTCGAGCCAGATCTCCAGATCTTGACCTTGAACGCGACCTTTTTTCTCCCAAAGTTCTTTGGCCTTTTCCTTGATTCGCTCGGTCAATTCCGCTTCAGTCACCTTGCCTTTCTTAACACCTGAAACCTTTGCCATGTTTTGCCTCTCCTATGTTAGATGTTGATGAAGTGTTCGATATTCTTTGTTTTGATCCAATACTCTTTTTTAAAACAGCTATGGGCACTTTCCTATCTTGACAACAGGCGCGGGCCTTTCTGTATTGCGGCTCACGATCGGAGTGATCACCCTCTCTTCGACACCATCCGAAGATTCGGCATGGCAATCGAAGATGAATTTTCCATCCGGTAGCCCGTAGCGAAGCGTGAAAGTACCGTCTGGCCGAAGCTGAACGGGTCTTCCCTGCATAGTAACTTTGGCATCAGGTTCTGTGCCGCCATAGATGATCAATTCGCATTCAAGCCAGAAATTGAAGCCGCGCTGCTTGATCTTGACCGGGCTCGACATGCTGGAAACTGCGCCGACCCCGGAGCCTGAGGTGATCGCGTTCTTGAATCGCTCTTCCATGAGATTGCGGAGCTCTTCGGAACTTTTGCCGACCTGAAAACCGCCCGAAAGAGCATACATCTTGTCAAAATCGATCGACATCCACTGATCGTCAATGATCTCGGACATTCCGGACCTCGGCGTGGTCACATGATTGGAGCGGACGAGACAAAGGAAACGGCCATCGCAATGCAGGAGCCCGATCTCGGCGAAATAGCTGTGGTTCGGCTGGGTGTTAATGTACCAACACTTGCTCATGTTCTGGAGCACGATGTCAGAAACAGAGGGGGACTTCCCTTCCTCGGTCGTATCATAGACGCGAAGCACAGAAACAACGCTATCCCAGCTCCCCCCGAGCTTCGCAAGATGATGCCGCTGGTGGTCCTCCTGAATCTCCCAATAGGCATAGAGCCAGTAAGGATCACGAACGAGAAGGTAGACCTGATTGTCACCGTAATTGTCGGGAAGTTCTTGAGAACGCTGGGGAACTTCTACTTTCGGGCCAAGGTGTGCTGTTAGGCCATGTCTCGCGACAGGGGTGCTGGAGCTTTTATCCTCTCTAGCGGATCGGGAAGGAGTTACAATCTTTTCTTGGACGCGGGCCGCTGCGCTCATCGCGAGCAAACACCTTTTGTTTGCAGCTGCTTTTTCTTCCAGGCCATTCTTTTTCTTACGCGGCAATAAGGCCATCCGTCCGGTCCCTTTTAAAAATCACATCCACTAAAAACGTTTCAATGCTTTACGTTCGCAAATTATTTTCGATTGAGCGTCGCCGAGTAACCGCTTTCGTGTGTCCCCAAAGTAACATGGCCCTCACGGGCGAGCCATCCGAGACTCATAAGCACAAGTTCCCGCGGACGTTTCAAACTCTTGATGAGCTCACCCTCAGTCGCGCTTTTCTTGTCATCAAGGTAATGCCAAATCTCTCCGGCAACGATTCCGATTTCCATAATCATAAGGGGACTCCTTCTGAAGCAGAATTATATACAAACAACACGCAAAACATAGGCGGAACGCAGAAAACATTCAGGAGCGGTGGTAGAGCTATCTTCCTCGCCGCTTTTCGTTCATTTTTCCAAGAACATGTTTTCCTGTACCAGATATCCAGCCGAGCTTATTATGCCCGCTGCGCCAAATGCCTGCAACCCTCCATCTTGGCGAACCGACGCCTGATACGGGCCACTCAATAGGTTTACTGCCGAAGTGAAATCGTTGGCAGAAGAGTATAGTACCCCCCCCCCGCATATCCAGCAAAATGTGTGCAATCGAAACATCGTTCAAA
>CAYQTU010000171.1:0-2596 GCA_964420575.1 uncultured bacterium | reverse complement strand
TGATCTTAAGAAGAAAGAATGCGTGATGGTTGACCCCGCCTGGGATGTGGATGCTGTGCTCAAGGAGGCCGGATCCGAGGGAATGAAAGTTGTTGCCGGCGTTCTCACTCACACACATTTTGATCACTGTAACGGAGTGGAGGAGCTGATCCGGAAGACCGGGATGAAAATCTACGTCCATGAAAAAGAATCCAAATATCTTAAGTCTATCCAAAAAAATCTTATTGAAACCCACGAGGGGTTTCAGCTTAAGATCGGAAGCATCCCCATGACGTTTCTGTATACGCCTGGACATACAGAAGGCTCTCAATGTATTTTGGTGGAAGGCCGGCTGATCTCCGGGGACACGCTTTTTGCCGGTGCTTGCGGCCGCTGCGATCTCCCGGGGGGCAGCGAAACCCAGATGCAGAGGAGCCTCTTGCGCCTTTCGAAGCTCGGGGACTCGGTCAAAGTTTATCCCGGGCATGGTTATGGCGATGTTCCCGGATCGACGATCGGGCAGGAAAGAAAAACTAATCCGTTTATGCAATTTAACGAGACATAATCATGGAAGAATTTATACCGGAAAGCAGTAAAGAAGATGAAGCCGCGCGTTTGCTTCAAGAAGGCTATGAAAAACAGATGGCCGGGAATATTGAAGAGGCGATTACGCTTTATTTAAAATCCATCGCATCGAAACCCAGCCCTGAAGCGCATACCTTTCTAGGATGGGCCTACAGCTTTAAGGGGAACTACGGAGATGCGATCCGCGAATGTGAAAAAGCGATCCGTTTGGACCCTGATTACGGGAACCCTTACAACGATATCGGGGCCTATTTGATTGAAACAGGACGGCTCGATGAAGCTATCCCTTGGCTTGAAAAAGCCGTTGCAGCTAAGCGCTATGACGGACATTTTTATGCCCATTACAACTTAGGCCGCGCTTGGGAGCATAAAGGGGATTGGGCTACGGCATTGTCGTATTATGAAGCGGCTTTAAAATTGAATCCGCAATATAGCTTGGCCGAAAAAGCCATCCGGCGGATGCGCGCGATCCTCAATTAACTTTTCAAGTTCTTTTCAACAAAATCCCAATTCACAAGATTCCAGAAGCTTTCCACGTATTTCGCCCGAGCATTCCGATAATCGATGTAGTAAGCATGCTCCCAAACATCACAGGTCAGTAGCGGTGCTTGTTCATTGGTCAGGGGGTTCCCGGCGTTGGACATAGGTTCAACGGCGAGCGAACCATCACTATCCTTAACCAGCCACACCCAACCTGAACCGAAAAGAGAGATCGCAGAATTTGTAAAAAGCGTTTTAAATTCCTCAAAACTTCCAAACGATTTATTAATAGCTTCTAAAACGGCCCCGCTTGGGGTTCCGCCACCGTTGGGTCTCAGGCTGTTCCAGTAGAACGTATGGTTCCAAACCTGAGCGGCGTTATTGAAGATCGCGCCTTTTGCGGTTTTGATGATCTCTTCGAGAGGTTTCATTCCTTCAGGTTTCCCGTCAATGAGTTTATTGAGGTTCGCAACATACGTGTTGTGGTGTTTGCCGTAGTGGTATTCCAAGGTTTCTTTGCTGAGATGGGGAGCTAAGGCATCCATCGGATAGGGCAGTTCAGGTAATGTAAAAGGCATGATTAAGTTCCTTTCTGAGTCATAAAGTTTTTTAAGATGCTGACCAATAAGAGGGCACATTATATACCATGAACTTGCTTGGGGTAAAGGTTCAAACCAAGCTCGAAAATACCTCAAAAACCGAAAAAGCTCTATTTGAAGATGTTATAGGATGTTATAAAAAGTTATTTTAAATTTAAATCACTTTAAAAACTATTTAGTAAGTGCCTTGTATGGAAAAGACCCATATGTTAACTTTTAACCGCATTCAACTCATTGTAAGAAAGGCAGTTAAATAACATCTATCATGCTATTCCTGAGGACGGGGAGACTCTCTCTACCCATTAAAACGGTTAGCGGGCTGCTCGTGAGTCTTTTTACATTCACGACCGTAGCATGGTCTGCCCCTAGCGGACCTTCTGGCTCTCTTTTTAATATTTCACAACCTGCCGAAGCTCGGATCCCTTCTTTAGCCTCAAGGATCGAGGTCCCTTCACAGTGGGGCATGATCAAAGAAATTTATGTTCCTGATTCAAAGGCCGGTAAAACCTTCCCTTTCATTCTTCATTTAGAAGATGCTCATGCTCAACCCGACGCCCAAAAAAATTCGAGGGCATTGCTTCAATATCTTAAAGAACAATACGGACTCCACACTCTTTTCCTCGAAGGCGGATTTGACACCTTAGATTCCTCGCTGCTCGGGTTTTTTGTTGATCAAAAGTCCAATGAACGCCTTATGGAAAAACTTGAAAAAACGGGGTTTGTAGGAGGTGCAGAACAGTTCCTTGTTCAAGAGAAGGGAAAAGTTCAAGCCTATGGGGTCGAAGATGTTGATCTTTACCGTCAGAATTTAGAAGCCTTCCGGGGGATTTATGGTGCAAAAACGGAAACCGATACGTTTTTGAAACATATCCGACAGGATATCGTTGATCGAAGCGCGATCGTTTTCCATAAAGAACTGAAAGATTTTTTTGAAAGCCAACTTCTTCACGATG
>CAYQTU010000170.1:1691-2604 GCA_964420575.1 uncultured bacterium | reverse complement strand
GGAATCGCTCGCATGATAGAAACCAATCTCTCTCTGCCCCCCTCGCCAGATAACCAACGGCTATTGATTGGATGGAACTAGCCATGCCCATTAGAACTCGTTTTCTTTTTTCGAGATAGATTTTTGATTTTCTTAAACCCACCCAAAAATAATCGAAAGATGGCCATCAGCTTCCATCTTAACGATTGTTGAAGTCCGGCGATCTGTCCTTCACGTTCGGAGAGGGATTGTTGAAGGCAAGCAATCTGTTCATCGCGTTGAGTTACGGCCTGATTAAGGCTGGCAATCTGTTCATCGCGTTGAGCTACGGCCTGATTAAGGCTGGCAATCTGTTCATTGTGCTTAGCCACAGCACGGAAGAGAGTTGTAAGATGCTCGTCTTTACTCAAGCTTTCACGTTTGACCCTCCAAAGCTCTCGCTCATAGGATTCGCTTAGATCTAGAGTGGATGGAGGTATCTTCTTTCGATAACGAACTGCCCAGAAGGCAATGAAGGAAGGGTCGAAATCAAAATCCCTAAAAAAGCCTTGCTCCGCAAAAAGCCTGCTCCAAAATTCTGGTGGCTGAACATTAATATGCGTCGGTTCTGTCAGGTCAAGAGGAGATGAGGAGAAAAGAATATCTGATGTGTGTGCACAAATATTGCAAACAGCCTTTTGAGCATCTTCTTTCGAAATATGCTCGAGAACTTCTTGGCACACAATAAGATCGTAGTTTCTTTTCAATGGTTCCGTTACGGAGGCTACTCGACAGAAGGCTCGCATCTCCGGACTTATTTCACTAATCGCGTACTCGGATATATCAATCCCCCAGGCTTCTACACCCCTTTTGCGAAGAAATTCAACGAGAAAACCTTTAGCGCAGCCGGCGTCCAGAACGGTCCCGCCGCCCTCGGGCAGCGCGCGGCCGACCT
>CAYQTU010000170.1:0-1681 GCA_964420575.1 uncultured bacterium | reverse complement strand
GGTGCATGGGGCAATGCCTTCGACAATTTTATCTGCAACTTTTAAAAAAAAATCCCAGATAACACCACCTTTAACGTATGGAGCTCCGCAGCAATTCTGATAATATTGCTGGTCATATGAGGAGCCTTTTTCATCAACCATTAGCAATCTCCATTGTCGTTGTTGCGGAAGTGCGAGCAGCCTGTTTTTTTTTGGCTAAAAAAATAAAAAATAAATCCTGCACAGGATCTCGGCGCTCCTCAATAATGTTCCAATCATTTGAAAGCGAGTAATCCTCTCGACGCACGATTATATTATCTGCGGTATTTATGCCCACGTACCACTGTTTAACGAACAAGAACTCTTTTGAGATTCGTTGCATAAGAGTCATATAATTTCGAATCTGATCCATCCTCATTTCAGGAAGCGAGCTGATCGTTAAAAAAACATCGACGGCGTCATCCGGAAACATATCGAGTTGATTTGGCGTAAAAAACGCTAGGTCGCAGCCTTCTAATTCCTCTCGGATTTCCTGGTAACTATCAAAATGGCGGAATCGAAAAATCCGGCGATTTGGAAAAAGGCTTGAGAGATACCATTGCGAGATATCCAGCGCTGGGGGGATGTCGAATATAAAATAGCGGCAGGGGGTGGTTTTTAGGAAAACATACGCCAATCGCCCATAGCCAGCCCCAAGCTCAGCTACGGTTGCAGCTTCCGCGCCTGAGAAGCGCAAAAATTTCATAATATCATTTCGTTCAAGAACCGAGTTAGCTAAATCCTGAGATATTCGGCGAAACCCGCGACGGATATCTAAAGGGCTACCGAGACGCGGTTCCTCCAATTTATCCAAAAGTCGTTCGGGGTCATTTTTTCGCGCAAATTCCCAAAGCATCCCCACAAAAAGCTTATAACGCCAACGTGAGCTAATTGAGGATAGTAGTTTTTTTTCTGTAAAAGCTTCAAGATTCTTTGGGTTTTTAAACCGAAGCAAAAACGGCCACAGAGTTTTGTTCTTCCTCCAAAAACACCATAGGTTCTGGAATTGGTTATCAACTGATTTAGAAGGAAGCCAATTGAAATAATTCTGATTAACCGTTCTTTTGAATTCCAGATAACCGCGTCTTTCCAGCTGCTCTCGGTTAAGTCCCCCTAGCATCTCCCAGAAAAGTGAGGGTCTGTAAACTTCCTCAGCTTTTGAGATTTCTTGAATCATCTGTTCTATGGTTGATCTTTTTTCTGTCATTGCAGTTACGGATTCGTTTGCACGACGCCATTCACTGAATCGAGTCGCACGCTCAAAGAGCAAGGGTAATAAATGCCAAAAACGGATCGCCCCGGATCTGGGTCTACAACGCGAAACAACAAAATATTATCAACCCAATCCATCCACTCCATTTTTTGCTGGTCGTAAGCGACGGCACTCGAGATACTATAGTTCCCAGGTCTAAGCTCTATGGGAATTTCAAAAACGTAGGCCAATTTATCACCTACTTTAACAACCGGAACATTAAGACGCTCTTGAAAAGTATTAACAGCAATAATATCCGTCCCACGACCATCACGTATGTGCAAACCAATAATGTGATAAGGTAGATTTACGAAAAACTCCACCTCAATGCGACACCGAACCTTCCGCCCTAAAACCGCATACGCGGCGCCGTTACCCTGTTCATCATACAATCCCAAGGACAGAATTCGG
>CAYQTU010000169.1:0-2646 GCA_964420575.1 uncultured bacterium | reverse complement strand
GGATCTAAAGCCGAGACTTTTAAAATTTTTGAAAGAGCGAATTGCTTTTGAACTTGGGGCGAAGCCTGGAACGCGGTCTTATGAGATTTTAGAAGCCGCTTGCCGTTCGGGGTTTGATGAAGTTGCGGATCTTTATAAGCGCTATGACGTTCTTTGTGCGATGGCAGAAAAAGATACTAAAAATTTCCTCAAAGCGGCTAAAGTGATTCAACGAACAGCAAATATGCTTAAGGGTTACGGTAAGGCCCCGGGCCAACCGCATCCGGATAAATTAATAGAACCCCAAGAGAAAAAGCTTTTTGAATTAGTCCAGACAAAGGCAAAAGAGATCGAAGACCCGATCAAGGACGGAGAATATGAAAAGGCAACCCAGTTGTTCGCGGAGGTCTTTTCAGAGCCTCTTCACGATTTTTTTGATCATGTGCTTGTTAATGCGGAAGACCCGGGGATCCGGGAGAACCGCATGGCTTTAGTCTCGCGGATCAACCGTCTCTATACCGAAAAACTGGCAGATCTATCAGTACTATCCAGAATCGACGAAGAATGATATAATCCTTCCCTTCGAGTTCCCCCCGGGACCTAATCGGATCTGACCGCTAGGGCGGATTTTTACATAACATCAAATAGATAAAGGAGTAAAAAGAATAAAATGAGTACTGCAACATGCAAAAAATCCTGTAAATCCAAAACGAAATCCTCAAAATATGTTTACTTCTTCGGTAGCGGAAAAGCCGAAGGCGATGCCAAGATGAAAAGCCTGCTTGGCGGCAAAGGTGCAAATCTCGCTGAAATGACCAATCTCGGGATCCCGGTTCCTGCCGGGTTTACGATTACCACCGAAACGTGCGATCTTTTTTATAAGAATGGGAAAAAATGGCCAACGGGTCTTGAACAGCAGGTCCGTGAGAATATTGTAAAGCTCGAAAAATCCATGGGGCTTAAGTTTGGAGATCGGAACAATCCCTTGCTTGTTTCTGTCCGTTCAGGGGCAGCGGTTTCAATGCCTGGGATGATGGATACCGTGCTCAACTTAGGTTTGAATTCCGATGTTGTCCAGGGGCTGATCGTAAAGACCGAGAACGAACGCTTTGCCTGGGATTCCTACCGCCGTTTTATCCAGATGTTCGGGGATGTCGTGATGGAGGTCCCGCATGATGATTTTGAACATATTCTGGATAAAAAGAAACAACAAGTTGGTGCGAAATCGGATACCGAACTGAATGCGAACGATCTCAAAGATGTGGTCCGTCAGTACAAAAAAGTTTATCAGGACCATACGGGCGAAGAGTTTCCGCAGGATCCTTTTGAACAGCTCATTAAAGCCGTGAATGCCGTATTTAATTCTTGGAACAATCCGCGCGCGATCAAGTACCGCCAGATCAATGAGATCCGTGGTCTTCTTGGTACGGCCGTCAACGTTCAGGCGATGGTGTTCGGGAACATGGGTGAAACTTCCGGAACCGGAGTCTGTTTTACGCGCAACCCGTCAACGGGAGAGAATAAATTTTATGGGGAATATCTGATCAATGCCCAAGGAGAAGACGTTGTTGCAGGGATCCGCACTCCGGAACCGATTGATGTGCTCGCCAAAAAATGGCCCTCGGTCTATAAGCAGCTCGATGCGCTTCGCTTGCGTCTTGAAAGACACTATAAAGACATGCAAGACATCGAATTCACCATTCAGGAAGGGAAACTTTATATTTTGCAGACCCGAAGCGGTAAACGTACCGCAGCGGCGGCGGTTCGTACTGCGGTCGAAATGGTCAAAGAAAAACTGATCACTCAGAAAGAAGCCCTGCTTCGCATTAACCCGAAGCAGTTAGACCAGTTGCTCCATCCGACTTTTGACCCGAAGCAACAGAAGACCAAAGAACCCATTGCCAAAGGATTGCCTGCTTCTCCTGGTGCTGCGACCGGTAAAGTGGTTTTTACGGCAGAGGAAGCCGAAGCATGGGCAAAAAAAGGCGAGTCTGTGATCCTGGTTCGCATTGAAACTTCGCCGGAAGATATTGGAGGAATGAATGTCGCAAAAGGGATTTTAACTTCTCGCGGCGGAATGACCTCCCATGCGGCTGTGGTGGCGCGAGGCATGGGAAAATGCTGCGTTGCCGGCGTGAGCGATCTCAATATTGATTACAAAGCCAAACAATTTAGCGTCGGGAAAGTGACTGTTAAAGAAGGGGATTTTATTTCTTTGGACGGGACGCTCGGCTATATCTATGAAGGAAAATTAAATACGATCGAGCCCGGCCTTTCCGGTGATTTTGCCACGTTGATGAAGTGGGCGGATGCCACTCGGACATTGAAAGTTCGGACCAACGGAGATACGCCGAATGACGCCCGCGTCGCGCGGAAGTTTGGCGCTGAAGGGATCGGACTTTGCCGCACAGAACATATGTTCTTTGAAGGTGATCGTATCATTGCAGTTCGTGAGATGATCCTTGCGGACAATACCGAAGGCCGTGAAAAAGCGCTCGCAAAACTACTTCCGATGCAGCGCGGAGATTTTGAAGGGATTTTTGAGGCTATGAAAGGATTCCCTGTGACGATCCGTCTTCTGGATCCGCCGCTTCATGAATTCCTTCCTCAGGAAGATGCGAACCAAAAAGAAATGGCCGAAGTGATGAAGGTGCCTGTTGACGTGAT
>CAYQTU010000168.1:0-2682 GCA_964420575.1 uncultured bacterium | reverse complement strand
GAATACTTGGCGATCACCTGGCCCTCGGTGGGAAGGTCCTTGCGTCCGAGGTAGCTCTCGTGGATGTCGCGGTAAATCTTCCGCTCGTTCACGTACAGTCCCTCTCGTCCGGTCTGGATGCATCCCTTGAGCATGGAGGCTCCGAGGTGGCTCTTGCCGCGGTCGGTTGGACCGATGAGCACGATCGATCGTATGCGGTCCTCGATGAAATCCACGCCCTTTTGCCGGGCCTCGGTCTTGAGCATGGCAAACTCTGGGTTTGGATCGTCGGCCTTGAAGTTGCGCAGCATGCACGAAGCGTATTTCGCCGGGATGTCTGCCTGGGCGAACATCTCGGAATGGATCTCCTGGTCCCGCATCTGCATCATCGCCTCGTATTCAGCTTCCGCGTTGCATGCCGGACAGCCGGAGGTCTTCAGTTCCTTGGTAGATCCGTCCGGGAACTTCTGCATCACGCGGGTGTTCGTGTACGGCCCGTGCTTCTCGCAGGTGAGGTGCATGGTCTCGGCGATCTCGATGTCCGGGTGCTTAGCCATGATACGGCGCAAGAAGTCATCCCTACTTGGCATCGCGTCCCTCCTGTGCGTAGTAATCGTTCCATCGCGATTCGTTACCGAGGTTGGACTGTGAGGGCTTGTCGGGCTTTGCGAACCGCTTCTGCGCCATGCGCTCCGGGAAGATGCCCGTCCATCCATTGGCGATCGAGAGCTGGATGCAGTCGATGCGCTCGGTGTCGGTATCCAGCTTCTTGAGCAGCAGTTCGACGGTCTGCTCCAGCGCGAGGCGCGTCATGGGCTTCTTAATCTCTCGTCTGTTGCGCACGAAGGTCTTGAGCACGTTACCGAACTCGACACTGATCTCAGGTTTTGAGTCGATGAGTAGTCCGGCTTCCGCTTGGGTGAGAAACTGTTTCTTTTGTTTCGCGGGTTTTGGAGAGTCCGAAGAGTCCACGTTTCCCCCAGCAGGGGGGTTAGGGGGGTTATATATTCTCTTCTCTTCTATTCTATTCTTTTCTTGCATGACTTTTTGCCCTTTTATCATGACGCCATCATGACTTTTCGAGTCATAGTCATGATTTTCTTTTACAAAGTCATGATTGTCCTTTGCATCGAGGATCAATTTTCTGAAGGCTGCGTTACTTGTCATGGAGGAGTCGAGGCGCTTGATCATCTTGAAGCAAGTTATTCTGCCGTCGTGATTTTCGAAGAGTTCAAGCTCGATAATATAGCGCATGATGTCCTCTACTATTTGCATGCCCGACTGGTCATTTGTGCCTCTTATGCGCAAATTGTCCGCGATGATCTCGGAATCATGCTCCAACTCGAAGGTAATGTTGTCGTTGCTCACATTCCCGGCGATCAACTCCAAGCAATGGAAATACACCGCATAACCGACCGCACCGTACCGTATCAGTAGTTTCTTGATCTTTGCGTCGCTCGATGCGTCGCTGTCATGCTTGAACCATTTCATGCTCTATTCCTCCGGATAACAATCTTTGAATTCGTCGATCAGCTGGATTTCGCTGAGCGAGATATTATGCTTGAACTGCCGACCGTCCAGACTGGTCAGATTGACATGTCCATTATTGACATAAACTATCGTCCAGACGGTTCCGCAGAAGTGACAGCGTTGGTAAAGTTCTGGGTGGGTCATCGAGTGGCCTCCTGTTGTTCTTCGAACAGGTCGATAACGATTGGTTTCATATAAGCTCCCCGAATAAATCAATCTGCTCTTTGCAGACTTCATCGACCTTGCGTTCGTTGACAACCTCGACAATCCGCTGTTCCATGATTCCCACGTACTCGGGATTCAATTCGCACATGATCGCCTTTCTTCCATGCTTCATAGCCACGCCTCCTGTAGTGCCACTTCCACCGAATGGGTCAAGAACAGTGCCACTGACAGGGCAACCCGCCAATACACACGGTTCTATAAGGTCTGGCGGGAATGTGGCGAAGTGTGCTATCGATGTCGGCTTAGTGGTGACAGTCCAGACGGAACGTTTGTTGCGGGTGGTGTTGTATTCAATTGGATCCCTATTCACCCTGTGTTGTTTTGGTGATTGAGGCTTGCCTTGCTCATTAACTTCTCTTGAAAAAATATATGCGGTTTTTTTTAGATATGATTCTGGATGATTATTTTCTTTTGAGTCATAGCCATATTCTCTATTGCGAACAACACCAGCAGGTCGATTGTCAGATCCACCAATGCCATAGGTACTTTCCTCTTTTATCGCTTCATTATCGAAGTAATATTGCTTACTCTTGCTCAACAGAAAAATGTATTCGTGCGACTTCGTGCAACGGTCGGTCACGGATTCCGGCATAGGGTTGGGCTTGTGCCAGATGATGTCCTGACGGAGATACCATCCATCTGCCTGTAGCGCGAACGCAACACGCCACGGGATGCCGATAAGGTCTTTGGGTTTGATGTCCTTCCACAACTTTTTTGTAAAGCTGTCTGTAACAGCTCCAACATGCTTATTTGTTTCTGTATTACCAACCTTTGTCCCGTTGTAACTATCCCCCAAATTCAACCACAGCGTCCCATCATCACGGAGCACTCTATGCACCTCACGGAACACATCAATCATCTTTTCAACATACTGTTCGGGAGATTCTTCAAGTCCAATCTGTCCATCAACGCCATAGTCACGAAGTCCGAAATACGGCGGGGAGGTGA
>CAYQTU010000167.1:0-2706 GCA_964420575.1 uncultured bacterium | reverse complement strand
GTTGTTGTTATGAGGAAGAATCTGAGCCGGAGTAAAAGCTTTGTTTCCGTTGTGATATCCAACAAACGGAGAGACAGAATATGGATAGCTATTCGTCTGCCAGAAATTCTTGTTGCCGTAGTTGTAGTTATACTGGAATGTACCGTCTTCATACATCACTATTTGAATCTCATATTTCGGATATTGGCTGTCGTACTGTGGATCGCTTAAGTAAGGATAACCGAATTTATCGTAGGAGAAATTGACCAGCCAGGTTACGACTAAACGTCTTGGGGTAGTATTCTCATCCACATATGCCCAGATACCGGTGGTTAAAGGCTGTTCGTCAAGAATGTATCGACCTACATAATCGACATAGCCCGGAGGGGAGTACGGATAGCTATCATCATAATAGGAGTTATACTCACCTCCTGGTAATGCATAATATGTATACTGAGGATATTGAGGGTTCATCAAGGTCCACAATGCTGTATAGAATCGGCACGGGGAGATCAGCCAGCCATACGGATAGTAAGGACCATACGCGACTAATGCAGGTGTCCTTTTATCGATACTGGTCGGATACATCCAAGAGTACGCATCATAATAATGCCCCATATAATAATCTACACTCCACCAGGGTTGCGCAATGGTACCAATCGGTCCGCCGCCATTATTCAGCTGAATAACCGGTAGCGGGTCAATCCATATACGTCGATATTTTGCACTCAAGAACGGGAAGATAAACGCACCGCCAGGAGTGGTAGGCAAATCAAATGCATAGGGTCCACGCCGCGGTCCACCGAGTGGAGTACGGCGTTGATCGCCTGTTATACCATAATAAGCATATTCGTTCACAGTCATATACATTAAAGGGTCCGACCATCTGCCAGAAGCATAATTGATCGGCCACCAAGTACTGGAGTATGGAGTTCTTCTGGTATCAAAATTCAATGCAACACGGTAGTTCCACTCGTCTTCGCCTTCCGGCACTTTTGGAAGCCACTCATGTGCCAAAACAGATTCCTGATAGTACGCAGTCGGAGCTGGTACACCACCGAAACCGGGCACCTCAGGCTCCTTTACGACCAAATGGATCTGATCATCCTTACCGATCGGACTATTGAGCTTTGCGGTAATATGGGTTGTCTGCTCTACCTGAAACGGTTTGTCCAATTGAATGTCTATATCAAGCAAACCCGGCATTACTTCCATATCAATGGCTCTGCCATCGCCGGCTTTTCCCATGCTCATCATATGAAGCTGTGCCTGCCGGATCCAGTAATCGAAATCATCAACCCGGCTGTTGCACGGGTAATGCTTTCCGCCAAAATCCATTTCGGTCATACGTTTATCACCACTGTTGACGGTACCGTCTTCGGATTCGTAGAGGATTTCACCTTCATCGTACTCGCCATAAGTATCAAAATCAGGGTCATCCACAAACATTAGCAATTGCGGTACTTGAAACAGAGTGAGACCTAAGTCCAAATCACCTGGCATCACATGGGTTTTTGGCTGGTAGGTGACACGCTGACCGTTTCGCTCCACAGTCACAGTGGATAAGCGAAGGTCGCCAGCCTCAATGCGATAAATGCCATCCGGCGGTACCGGAAGAGGACTGTCTAGCGCATACATTTCCTTGCGGTAAAACGCTTCTCCGCATCCGTAATGCGGTTGATAGAAATCTGGGTCGTCAGGATCGGTACTGAAACTATCTGGGGCATTCACATCATGATAAAAATCGATTGATTTGAAACCAGTTAATACAGTGTTGTAATCAAAGGCGTAGTTTCCATCTTTGGTGCCGATAAATTCTTCGCCCGTTTTACCGTTTCGATAGTCATCCGAGGCATTCTGAGCTACTGGCTGAAGAGTAGATATATTGGCACATATGTTTGCGTCGATGCCATTATCTGCGTATATTTCTACGCCCAGATAACCGCGGTACCCCAAGCTGATATCGTTAAAAGTCGTAGCTGGAATGATGAATTCCTTTCCGGAAGAGTCTAAAACAGTTGATTTCTGGATCCGTTGAGATTGAGGAGCCACATCTCCGTTCGCAGAAAAGATTCTTGCGGAAGTCACGGAAGGATTCACTCCGAGCCAGATATCAGTTTCGACAGAGAGATCGTATTTTTCGGAGCCGTTGCAATTGGCCTCTAACACTTCGGCAAAGATCATCACGTCATTGGCAAATATACCATTGCCAACCATTCCGTTATTGTCCTGTCTTGTATTCACATTGGAAAGACGTATGTCACCTGTTTGTACTTCAGGGTTCGGCACGCCGTTCAGTTTCATATAAATAAAATTGCCAAGTGAGAATTGGGAGGCGATTCCTGTGTGGATCTCTTCCCCTTCCTCAATCACCGGGTTGCCGTTATCAGCAAAATTGACCAGTTTCATTCCCACGTCTTTATCAGTAGTCAGTACGATGGATCCTGGGTTGTAGGTATAGGTCTCTCCGTCCAATAGTACGGACACCATCGTGATTCTTTGATCGCGAGGCTGGACAGAGTTCCGAATGGTTAATTCGGTACTCGGATCCTGGGTATGATTGGAACCAAGGGAGTAGATGAATTCTGGCCAATCGTAGGTGCCATTTTGATTGACATTCTCTGCATGCCACTCTTCAAGATAATCCGCTACTTGATAAGTAGTCGTCCCAATGGTGACTTCGCTGCCGTCGTTACGAAATCGAAATTGCTCTAGACGCAAGTCCCA
>CAYQTU010000166.1:0-2707 GCA_964420575.1 uncultured bacterium | reverse complement strand
GCAACAGCCGCTCGAGGATTTTCAAGCTTCTTTTGACCTAAGCCCTTCCGGCGTGCGGAATATCCGGAGTTCATGGGGAGAAAAATTCCAAATGACGGGTCAGATCTCATTCCCTATCGAGAAATCCCAGGCGAATCTGGTTTTGAAAATCTCAGATTTTGATCTTGGGCTCATCGACCAATTTTCGTCGAAACCTTTGCCGAAGGAATTAAAAGGGATTTTGGAGGGGAAGGTGACTTTTCAGGGGGATATGACGCGTCCTGAAGTGGCCGGGATTTTCAATGTCAAAGATGGAAAATGGGGACAGCTCCACTATGACCGCGGTGTGATCCAATTTCGGGGGGCTTCACCTTACTTGACGTTAAAAGATTCTAAGATCTGGAAGGGGCGTACGATCTTTTATTTGACCGGGGGGGTCGATTTGTCTCTTGACAACATCTTTTCGGGAATAAAAATAGAGACAAGAGATCATGTGGTGATCTTCAAAGGTTTACAGCTTGTTTTACACGAAAAAGATGCTAGTTTAGAGCTGAACCAATCTCAAGGAGGGAAGTTTGAACGTCTGACCCCCCTTGAATTAAAGGCAACACAGTCCCGGGTCTCCGAAGCGCGCGGGAATTCAAATGATCAGCATGAAGAAAAATCGGTCACGCTAGGTCCGAAATGGAAATTCTAAATACAGGGGATTTTGATGTCTCAGTGGAGTAATCTTAAAAGAATCGTTTCAGTGAGGCGATGGCTGGAAGAATTTGGCGGCTTATGCTTGCGTTTCTTCTATAACGCCGGAGGGATCGCTCTTCTTTTCAAGGAAACCTGCGTGATCCTGTCTTCCCGCGGGATCCGTTGGAAAGCGACCTTGGACCAAATGAACAAAATAGGCGTAATGTCGTTGCCGCTTGTTTTTTTAACTTCACTATTCACAGGAATGGTCTTAGCCTTGCAATCGGCCTATCAGTTACGTCTCTTTGCGGCTGAAAAATTCACTTCAGATCTGATCTCTGTTTCGCTGTGCCGGGAACTCGGACCGGTGCTTACAGCCATGGTCGTGGCAGGGCGTGTGGGGGCTTCGATCGCTGCGGAATTGGGGACTATGAAAGTCACGGAGCAGATCGATGCCTTGAAGGCATTGGCCACGAATCCGATCCAGTATCTGGTTATTCCTCGTTTTGTTGCGGCCCTGTTCATGCTTTTTATCCTGACGATCTATGCGGATTGGATCGGGATGTTCGGCGGCTATCTGATCTCAGTTTTTAAATTAGGGATGAGCTCGCATATGTATATCAAGCGGGGTATGGATGCCTTGGTCGTTAAAGATGTTGTGACGGGACTCATTAAAGCTTTCTTTTTTGGAGGATTTATTTCGATTGTAGGATGTTATTTCGGCTTTCATGCGCGGGGCGGAGCCGAAGGGGTCGGACGCGCTACGACCCTTGCTGTGGTGGTTTCCTTGATCCTGGTGATCGCTTCAGATGCGTTGTTTTCGGCGATTTTTTACTTTTTTTAAAAAGGAATAAAAGTGATCTCAATACAGAACATTCAAAAATGGTTCGGGACAAATCATGTGCTTCACGGAGTGGATTTGACCATCAAAGAAGGCGAGACCCTTGTGATCATCGGACGTTCGGGATGCGGCAAAAGCGTTCTCTTAAAACACATTATGGGGCTTTTAGAACCGGACGAAGGCGATATTAAGATCGACGGTAAATCCATGTTCTCCATGCTGCCTGAAGAACAAGACCAGTTCCGTTTGCAGATTGGGATGCTTTTTCAGGGGGCCGCTCTTTTTGATTCGCTGAACGTACAGGAAAATGTAGGATTTTCTCTCTATGAGCACACGACGCTTCCCGAAGAAGTGATCGCAAAGAAAGTGCAGGAAAAATTACGGCTTGTCGGACTGGAAGGGATTGAGGAGCTGATGCCTGCCAGCCTCTCGGGGGGGATGAAAAAACGCGTGGGATTGGCACGTGCCATTTGCAATGATCCCAAGATCATCCTGTATGATGAACCCACTACCGGTCTTGATCCGATCAACGCGGATGGTATCAACGATCTTATCCTTAGCATGCAGCAAAAATTAAAAGTGATCTCCATTGTTGTGACCCATGATATGACGAGTGCTTATAAGGTAGGGGACCGCATCGCGATGCTCTACGACGGAAAGATCATTGCCACAGGGGCACCTGACGAGATCAAGAACTCAAAAGACCCCATCGTTCAACAATTTATTACGGGATCCGCACGCGGGCCGATCACGGACCGTGCGGAAAAAGAAACGGAGAACTTATGAAAAAGAAAACTAACGAAGTAGCAGTAGGGATTTTCGTGATCGTAGGCTTTATTCTTTTGACCTTAGTGTTGTTCTTTGTAAGCGGGGTTTACCTTTTCCGTTCGGGATATAACGTCAAGGTCATGTATGAGTATGTCAGTATTCTGGACAAAGGCGCACCGGTCCGTATGGCGGGTGTGCGTGTGGGAGAAGTGAGTAAAGTAAAGCTGTTTTATGATGAAAAAAACCATAAAAACCGTGTTCAAGTCAAACTTTTCATTGAAAAGGGGGTAGAAATCAGGGAAAATTACGAGTTCACGATACGGGGAACGCATATTTTAAGCGAACCTCATATCGAAATTACGCCGAAGCCGGGTGATTTTCCGCTCATACGTAATGGAGCAGTCATTGAGGGAGTCAGCCCTGTTCCGGTCGAAGCGC
>CAYQTU010000165.1:0-2713 GCA_964420575.1 uncultured bacterium | reverse complement strand
TGCGCGGTTATTTTTTTAATCGTATTCCTAAAACTTGGATAGTTATCCTTAGAAAGGTCGTCTATGGCAACTGTTATGGAAAATTTGGCAAGCTTGGAACTTTACAAAGCAGGGCAAGGTCCGTGGCTGGATACGCTTAGCCGTAAGTTGATCCGTTCCGGAACTCTTAAAGCTTATATTGAAGATAAGGGGCTCCTCGGGGTTACTTCGAATCCTTCAATCTTTCAACAGGCGATCAGCCAGGGTGCGGAGTATGAATCGGATATCCGGAGAATGCTCAAAAAAGGAGCCACGACCTTAGAGATCTACGATGCCTTGACCGTATCGGACATTCAAGAAACTTGCGATCTTTTTCTGCCCGTTTTTCGCGAGACGAAAGGGGACCACGGTTTTGTCAGCCTGGAAGTTTTACCCTGTCTTGCCGCTCTGGAAGAACCTACCATTCAAGAGGCGCAGAGACTTTTCAAGCTTGTGAACCGTCCAAATCTCATGATCAAAGTTCCCGCCACTTCCCAAGGTGTCTCGGCTGTTCAGAAGCTTATCGCCGAAGGGATCAATATCAATGTGACATTGATCTTTTCTCGGCAAAATTATAAAGAAGTGGCACAAGCCTATTTAACAGGGCTTGAAACATTTGCCGCCAAAGGAGGGGATCTCAGTAAGGTCCATTCGGTTGCCAGTGTTTTTGTGAGCCGGATCGATACGGATATTGACAAGCAACTTGAGCTGAAACTTCAGGCCGAAAAGAATACGAACAAACGCGCAGCTCTTGAAGAGCTTAAAGGGAAAGCAGCGGTCGCCAATTCCAAATTGATCTATCAAGATTTTAAAGATATCTTCGGGGCAGCGCAGTTCCAATTTTTAAGCGCTAAAGGGGCAAACGTCCAAAAAGTCCTTTGGGGCAGTACGAGCACAAAGAATCCAGCCTATCCGGACCTCCTCTATGTTGAACCTCTCGTCGGACGGAATACCGTTAATACATTGCCGCAAGCGACCTGGGAAGCTTTGCTGGATCACGGGAATGTTCAGCCGGACACTGTTGAAGAAGACATTGAAGATGCGAAATATCATGTGGAGCGGTTACTTCAGGTTGGCATTCGGGTCGATGAAGTTTGTCAGAGGCTTCAAAAAGAAGGCGTAAGAGCTTTTGTCGCTTCATTCGAGTCCTTGATGGCGACTTTGGAAAAAAAGCAGGAAGAGTTCCTTTCTGAAGCAAAGCCTGTGAAATGTTCATTTCATCTATCGAACGAGATTCAAGAAAAAGTCAAAGAGACCGTGAAAAAATTGGAACAAAAAGAACTCCATAAACGGTGGCTGGCGAAAGATCCTACGCTTTGGACTTCGGATCGGGAGCATCACAAGGTTATTCTGAACCGTTTAGGGTGGGTGGATATCTGTGAGAAGATCAGCGGGCGCCTCTATGAGGTCGATCTTTTGACCGCGAAGATCCTTAAAGATAAGATCCGTAATGTGGTGCTTCTTGGAATGGGGGGATCCAGTCTTGCGGCGGAAGTGATGTCGATCGTTCTACGATCACCGGCCTGCCGGACCCAGGGCGGCTTGAAGAACATGAAGTTCTATCTGCTCGATACCACGGATCCGCTCAGTATCTCCAAGGTTGAGAAAGAGATCTCATTTAAAAACACAGTTTTTGTAGTGGGGAGCAAATCCGGGTCGACCATCGAAACCCGGTCCCAATATCAATATTTCTTCCATCAGATGAAAACTTTCTATAAAGGCTGTGAGGAAAAAGCGGCTCAGCATTTTGTGATCGTGACGGATTTTGGCTCACCGCTTGCGGCGCTGGGGCAGAGTAAGAATTTTAGAGGGCTTTTCCTGAACCCGGTCGATATCGGCGGACGGTATTCCGCCCTTTCATTTTTTGGTATGGTGCCGGCGGCTCTTTTAGGGATCGATATCCGAAGGATCCTCAAAGATGCGCGGCGTTTTCTTTCCGGGATGCGCCAAATGACGGCTGTATCAAAAAATGAAGGCTTATCTTTAGGTATTTTGCTCGGGGTTTTAGCCCAAAAAGGCAAAGACAAACTCACGTTCTGGACGTCGCCCGAGCTTTCCTGCTTTGCGGATTGGGTCGAACAACTTGTCGCCGAAAGCACCGGCAAAGAAGGCAAGGGGATCACACCCGTTGTCGGTGAAGAGATCCTGGATCTCAGTCGCTACGGGAAAGACCGGGTCTTTGTTGTTTTGCGTCTTAAAGGTGAAAATGAGCAACGCTGGGCTTTACGGATCCAGAGCCTTAAGCGTGCGGGTTTTTCCGTCCTTGATTTTGTCTGGGATCACGGAATGAACGTTGGCGGAGAGTTTTTAAGATGGGAGGTCGCGACCAGTTTGGCCGGGGTTGTCCTTCGCATCAACCCATTCGATGAACCCAACGTGAAAGAAAGCAAAGATATTACCGGTCAGCTTTTAGAGGATGTGAAAAAGAAAATAAAATTAAAAACACCATCTCCGCTTTTAAAAGCTTGCGGTCAAAAACTTACCCCGCAAGAGTTCCGTATACTGTCTAATTTCTTTTCAAAAGTACCTCCCAAAGGCTTTGTAGCTCTTTTGGCGTATGTGGACCGCTATGCAGGATCCAAGAAGGCGTTGCAAGCCGCTCAGGGGTTGATTGCCGATCAACTGAAGGTCCCAGCGCTCTCGGGTTTTGGTCCGCGCTATCTGCATTCGATCGGCCAACTTTATAAAGGTGGCC
>CAYQTU010000164.1:0-2811 GCA_964420575.1 uncultured bacterium | reverse complement strand
AACCCATTTGCGGAGGCGATCGATCTCTTCAAGTATTTTTTGATGATCGTCAGACAGGTCTTGTTGCTTTTTCTCGATACGATCCAGACGGTTAGAAATATCCGTTAATTGTTCTTCTGCTTTAGGGGAGGCTTCTTGTGCAAAAAGGACCGCCACCGACAAAACAGCCCAAAGGACGATCGTTAAACAGAAAAGGATTTTAAGCCTTGAGGATTCCATCGCCTTCCTGAATTTGAGCTTGAGGATTTTCTTCGAGAATGGTTGCGGCAGAGAATTTATCGTACAATTTTTCTACTTGTAAAACAGCTCCAGGTTTCCCGTTCTTAAGCACATTAACCTTATCCCCGACCTTCAGACCATCCTGAAGCCCCATATTAATCACCACAAAATTGAACTTTCGATTTACAGTTAAAATCCGAGGAGCCTTATTTGCTGTTTCCACCACGGAAGAAGAGACCGGCTTAACTGCCGAAGCTGTAGCTGCCGTTGTCGACGCAGGCACTATAGGCTGAGGGGATTTAGTCACCGTGCTGGAAGACGATAAACTGGTTGCCGTTTTTTGGGTTTCAACTGCAGTGGCAACAGGAGAAACCGTCTTAGGTGCCCCAGAAACTGCGGTTTTTGTTTCTTGGGCAGGCGTAAAAGTCAAAGCTGTCGTACCAATCGATTGAACTTGGGATAAAGTCGTTGTCTTTTGAGGAACTTCCGTTGCTTTTAATTTAGCATCGAGCTCTTGATTCCGTTTTGTAAGCTCATCGACCTTCTTTTGCATTTCCTGTATTTTAAGCTGACTGATTTGAACTTGTTTTTTAAATGCAGCGCTTTCTGCGGTCGTTCTGGAAATCTCAGCCCGAACCTGTTCAATCTGGGCCTGAAGCTCATCTATTCTTGCCTTATTTTCTTCGCTCTCAGCTTTGAACCGATCCCTTTCCGTTTGGACCAGTGCTAATTTCTCTTTGGTTTGATCGTAACGCACTGAAAGATCGTTGAATCTGCCTTTTTCTAAATTAAGGTTCTGATATAAATAATACGATCCTCCGGCAGCCGCCACAGAAAGAAGAAATGCAAAAATAATTGCTAATCTTGCTCCCATAGTTTTTCTTATCCTTCCAGAGGCTTCCCTCGTTGCGTCCGCTCTTGCGTCGGAGAAAGATCGATCGGCCGCATCCAGCCGCTTATGAAGAGTGGACATATCCCGACTATTTTCTTTTCACAATATGTTTCTGTTGATTGTCTGGGCTCAGGTAGGAGAGGATATCAATTTTTTTTGATATCCTCCCCTCTCCACCATCGCACTTTTTACATGAACCTCCCAAGAACGCCGAAGCGTTTGCGAGGCAATGAAAAAAAACGAATGAGACCTAAGACAAATGTTTGCTGACCAATTTGGTCATTTCAAACATATTAACGACTGACTTTCCTCCAAACACCGCTTTGAGGTTCGCATCAGCATTGATGTTGCGCTTATTCGCCTGATCCTGCAGTTTGTTCTTGCGAATATAGTCCCAAAGTTTTTTTACAACTTCACTGCGAGGCATCGGACCTTGCCCAACCACTTTAGCAAGCTCACCGCTCACATTCATCGGTTTCATAAACGCTGCATTTGCTTTCGCCATATTGCTTTCTCCTTTTGGTTATGTGCGGGTTCCAAACATTTCAGCCCAGAATCCCGTTCACAGGGTTATTATCATACAATACAGTCTTAAAGACGACAATAAAGCTTTTTGATTTAAAATCTATTTCGGCTTTGCCAGCAAAAACTTCAGTTCCTTCATAAAATGGCTGACATCCTGAAAATCGCGGTACACACTGGCGAAACGGACATAAGCCACCTGGTCGATCTTGGCCAAACGCTGCATTACAAACTCACCGATCACGCGCGAAGGCACTTCACGGTCATATTTTTCTCGCATCATCATTTCCAGCTCATCCGCGATCTGATCCTGCACCGCAAGCGGTACGGGTCTTTTTTCGCAAGCTTTATGAATCCCCGACAGGATCTTTTGGCGCTCATAGGCTTCCCGCCGCTGGTCTTTTTTGACAACGAACATCGGGATCTCTTCGACCCGTTCATAAGTTGTAAAGCGCTTGTCGCAGGCCGTACACTCCCGGCGACGGCGAATCACTTCTCCTTCATTAGCGGAGCGCGAATCAATGACTTTATCCGAATCTTTTTTGCAATAGGGACAGCGCATTTTAATCCTGTAATTCCGGGTAAAGCGGGAATTTTTTAGTCAGGCTCTCGACGCGGGTCCGCACTTTCCCGAGATTGACTTCATCTTCCGGAGCCTTGGTTGTTTGATCAATCAACTCTGCGATCATCTCCATTTCCTTTTCTTTCATTCCGCGGGTCGTTACCGCTGGGGTCCCCAACCGCACACCTGAGCCTTTAAAAGGCGATTCTTTATCAAAAGGGATCATATTCTTATTAACCGTGATCTTCACTTTGTCCAAAAGTTCCTGGACTTGTTTTCCGTTGAAGCCCTTAACCGTCACATCCACAAGCATTAAGTGATTGTCCGTTCCCCCCGAAACGATCCGCCAACCCCGGGAAGCCATAGCTTGAGCTAATGTGTTCGCGTTTTTAACGATCTGTTCGGAATATTTTTTAAATTCCGGGCTTAGAGCTTCTTTAAAAGCAACCGCTTTAGCCGCAATCACATGCATCAAAGGACCGCCTTGGATTCCCGGAAATACCGCGGAGTCAATCGCCTTAGCATATTTTTCTTTGCACAGGATCAATCCAGCTCGAGGACCGCGTAAAGTTTTATGCGTAGTTGTGGTCACCACATCCGCTACGGGAACAGGGCT
>CAYQTU010000163.1:0-2815 GCA_964420575.1 uncultured bacterium | reverse complement strand
AGCCAAGCAAGCATATCGGGAGTGCTATTAAACCGTTCTCTTGTTCTCACGATCTGTAGGTAGTCAACGATGACCAAATGCGGCTTTAGGCGAAGGATACGATCAGCCTGTTGCTCTATGTAGTGGCAGTTATCAAGTAGATAAACCGTCTTATCGTTCGCCAGCTTATAAGCAAATCTACCTGCCTTTTTTTTATCTTCGGCTTCTAGTTTTCGGTTGTTCATCAAGCCATAGCTTAGTCCAAGGTGATTACAGGAGTAGCGTTCCAAAAGCTGCACGGAAGTCATTTCGTTGGAAAAAAATACTGCCTTTTTGCCACTTTTTACCGCCTCCGACAAAATACATAAAGCTAGAGCAGTCTTGCCGCTAGAAGGTAACGCACCGATCACGCTCACATTCCCCTGCCGCAATCCTTGCGTTGCTCGGTCAAAAGTCGGAAAACTTGTTTTAATGCGGTCGCTTAAATCGGTTTTGGCTAAACTCTCCACAAACTCATCAGCTAATTTCTGCGGCGCGTTCTCGATGTCACCCAGCATCAAGTCTTTGACTTCGGTGGTTAGCCTGTCCAACGCATCTGGGATCTCGCTATCATCAAGCTTCACCACTTCCAGCAGCCTTTGCTTGGCCTTTCGTGATACGCTCGCCCTCTTAACCCGCTCGACATTAAAAGCTAAATGCGCGTTGCTGACATTCCACCCGTTCATTAGTTGAGAAATATAAACCCCACTTAACCCTCGTTCCTCGGCCATTTTGACAACGCTTTCAAGGTAATCCCCTTGATTATCGCTTTTTTTAAACAAATCCCACATCAGAGAGTATTCGAAGTCCTCGAAGTCGCTCGATGATAAGATGGTCGCATAAGCCTTAGTCGCGTCATAGATAGCAAGAGTGCTGCCGATTAAGCCTGTTTCATAGTCTGCTGTTGCTTTGTTCATCCCTTACTCCTTTAGCGGGAATAACCCCGTCCAGCCGTTTAAGGTACTCTCGTTAAATATCGCGATGGTTTCCTCTTTTGATTTCGATATTTTTTCTAACTTCTGAAAAGCAAGGTGTATAGCGTTCTCGGTAGGCGGTCTGCTTTTAGCAATTCTCATTTCTATCCAGCCCATTGCCGCTTCTATGATTTTTTCGTCTTTGGTTTCGTTTTTAACAAGATCGAGAAAGTCGGGTTTTTCTTTTTTATCTTTTTCTTTTTTATCTTTTAACTTCTTTACTTCTTTATTTCTTTCTTTAATAGGAAGGTTTGTCTTTCGTTTGTCTTTCGTTTGTCTTTCGTTTGTCGGCACAGCTTGATATTCTTCGTATTTTACCAGCGTAATGAGGGTATTTTTGTTTGTCGATTTTCTCATTATTTCGCCAGTTTCTTCTAACCTTTGTAATCCTGTGCGTATTTCTCGCAGAGATAGCCCTGTAGCTTCGCTTATGTCGGAAATTGTAGTCAAAAGCTGCCCTCTTTCGACAATCATTTTGCCTATTTCCCTTTTCTCATACTCTGCCGCCAAAAGTAGATAATGCCAAAGATGAGCCGTTTCCGGAAACTTAAACCATCGCCAATCTACTTGTGATCGATAAAACTTCATCCAACCTTCGCGCATATCCGCACCTACTTTTTGTAAACCAAATCTCTCTCGTTCCAGTTCGGGTATTTGCTTTCCAAATACGCCTTCAAATACGGTTTCATTTCCTCGCGTTTTGCTCCGTCAAAATCTCTATGGCACTTCCTGCATAAAGTCAAAATATTCTGTTCAATCCCAAGTCCTAAATGACTTCTTGGTATATAGTGCGCTTCGGGAAGTCCAGCCCTGCCACACCAGACGCAGCATAAAAATCCGTCTATACTGTCGCGCTCCGCAACGGCTTGCTTAACTTCGGTTGATATGGCAAGGGCTTTGGTTAGCTTATGTACCATGGGCATTTCTTGACGATGAATAGGTCATAGAAATGGCCGTCTTGCTTAGCTTGATTGATCTCAATTTCGATCCCCTGTTCGGCCCACCAATCAACCTTATCCCTTGTCGGCCTGGATAAAAGCCATTCACATTCCGATAATTCACGCTTGCAGGTGTTGCATAGGCTTTTTGCGCCAGGCTTGATGCAGCCGCAGCTTTTTATACCACGCCCAGCTAAATTACTAGCAGGTAAAACAATATGCCCTCCGCAATCGCATTTACAAAACAACTTGCGCCCGACATGGTTTTGCGAAACAACTTTCTCTACCGTCAACATTCCGATCTTATCGCCGACCTTAATATCCTTTGCTTTCATATATCCTCCGCACAACATCTGTGTCTATTCCGACCTCTTTACATTCATTGATAACCCCATCTAACAGCGTTGTCATGTCTTTTGTGTTGTAGTGCGAACTGCCTAAAAAGCACATACACTTGACCATGCGTTTGCCATCTTCCACCTTTTCATCTATCTGCTTGACATGGCTGTAAACTTTTTCGAGAGAAGGAATAGCCTTGTCCAAACAGATCAGGTAATCCCATTTTCCGTACCGCTCTAACATCATGATATAAAGGCTGTCCTTGTCACTTTTCATCACCGTGGCTAGTTCCGTCAATAACGCCCACATAAAAGCGTTCTGGTCAAGTGTTCGCTTTTTACGGTACTTGTCCACCATCAAAAGCAGTTCAATGTCCCTGCAATCATCAATCAGCGGTACGGCGGCATATCGTTCCTCAAACGGCACTAAAAAGGTTAGGCGAATGTCTTTACCGTCTTGTTCAGCCCATTCCAGCGTGGCTTTGACCTTGCCTATCAAAACGGTAAATCCTCATCTGAACTATCGAACATTGGCTCTTTCACATCT
>CAYQTU010000162.1:0-2840 GCA_964420575.1 uncultured bacterium | reverse complement strand
GAGAAAAACTGATCCGAAGAGTTGTGCAGAAATCCAGGATTCCTGTCGTGAAACATTACCAGGGTATTTGTCATGTCTATATTGACCGTTCAGCTGATCTGAAGAAAGCCGTACCGATCACTCTCAACGCCAAGCTGCAGCGTCCGGGGGTCTGTAATGCTATGGAAACTTTGTTGGTCCATAAAGACGTTGCGGCAAAATTTTTTCTGCTGGCCGGACCTCATCTTCAAAGAGAAGGGTGCGAAGTCCGAGGAGATCGGACAACGTGCCGTTATTTACCGTGGGCGAAAAAAGCTAGTCCCTGTGATTTTGGCCATGAATTCCTTGATAAGATCATGGCCGTGAAGGTTGTCAAAAGCCTTGAAGACGCAATTTCCCATATCGAGACCTATGGCTCACATCATACCGATGCAATCGTGACGGAAGATCGAAAAGCCGCGAGGATCTTTAAAGCAAAGGTGGATTCTTCCTCAGTGATGGTCAACGCCTCAACGCGTTTTTCGGATGGGTTTGAATATGGGTTCGGTGCAGAGATCGGCATTTCAACCGATAAGGTCCATGCAAGGGGGCCTATGGGGCTAGAGGGGTTGACCTCGTATAAATACCTTGTGGATGGGCATGGCCACGTTCGAACCTAACGGTGATTTTTCCGCATGAGAATCGGGATTCTTGGAGGGACATTCGACCCTATTCACTACGGGCATTTAGAAATTGCAAAAAATGCCCAAAAGCAATTTGCTTTAGATAAAATCTTCTTTGTACCCGCATATCAACCCCCGCATAAACAGGACTTTCCACCTTCTGCTTCAGCAGAACAACGGTACGACATGGTTTCTTTGGCGATCCAAGCGGAACCTTGTTTTGAAGTTTCGGACTCCGAAATAAAACGCAAAGGTTTTTCGTATACTATTGATACTGTCAGGGAGTTCCGAAAAAAATATCCACAGGCTGAAATATGCCTTATCCTGGGGGAAGATGCTTTTAAAACTATTGATCATTGGCATCGTGCAGATGAGATCAAGAATACCGTGCAATTACTGGTAGCGCCGCGGCATGATCGATCCGAGCCGCCGTTTCAGCCGAAGAACGCTGATCCGATCGATATGCCGCTTTGTCCTGTTTCAGCCTCAAAGATTCGAGGAAGTATTGAAAAGAAACTGAAAATGGAGCAAAATCTACCGTCGGAAGTTCTCTCTTATATCTTAAGCCACCATCTTTATGAAGGACGGTTCTGATGAGCCTTGCGCTGCACATGGTCGTTCTGATCCTTTTATTTATCCTTTCCGCTTTTTTTTCAGCTACCGAAACCGCTCTTTTCTCTTTGTCGAAAATTGATAAACGAAAGCTTAAAGAGCAATTCCCTGTTTTATCCAAATGGATCTTTGACCTTTTAGAGACGCCTCGGAAAACCCTCGGGACTATCCTGATCGGGAATCTTTTGGTCAATATCTGGGCAACTGCGACGGTAACTTTGTTGGTGCTGCAGCTTTTAGGCGGTGACGAATTGGGTATTTGGATGGCAGGATTTACGCTCTTTTTAATTATTTTTTGTGAGATGTTACCCAAAATTTTTTCCGTTCGAGGAAAGAAAAAAGTCGCTCTGGCAACAGCAATCCCTTTGCAAGCTTTTGCTTATTTGTTTACGCCGTTACGTCACATGATGCGGTTTATTACAGACCGTATCCTCTCCGCTCTTATTCATGAAAAGGTTGATCATTCGGACATGATCTCGGAAAAGGAATTGAAAGTCTTGGTCCGCATCGGGGAGGAAGAGGGTGTTTTAGATGGTCAAGAACGATATATGATCCAGAAGCTTCTGGATTTTGGTGAACGTCCGGTCAAAGAGATCATGACTCCTCGGACCGATCTTATAGGTTTGGATATTGAGGGTCCTCCGCAAAAGCATATTGAAATGATTAAACAATATCACTTTTCAAATATCCCCGTATTCCAAGGATCATTAGACCAGATTATTGGTGTTGTTGAATCTCAAAGTTATCTTTTGGGACATCATCCAGAACTTCGTCCGATGATGCGGGACCCTTTATTTATTCCGGAGAGTAAGCGGATCGATGATTTGCTGGAAACTTTTCGGAATAAAAACGAAACTTTTGCGGTTTGTGTGGATGAACATGGCGGAACGGCAGGGATTGTGACCATGGAGGATATCCTCGAGGAGATTTTTGGCGAATTTTACGATGAATATGACAAAGTAGAAAATCCTATCCGAAGAATGGGGACGGATACTTTCCTTGTTGAAGCAAAGATCAATCTGGATGAATTCAATGAATATTTCAGTTCGAATCTTGAAGCCGAAGAAGCGACGACGTTAGGGGGGTACTTGCTGGAAAAAATGGGGATCGTTCCGGTCAAAGGAGCGAAATATGAGACCGAGGAGCTTGAGCTTGCTGTCCAAAGTATGATCCGCCAGCGAATCCATCAGATCATGGTGAGGAAGAAAAAATGGTAAGCCTTTGTGTTGTTTTTGGCCTCTGTCTTGTCCTCTCGGCTTTTTTTTCCGGAGCGGAGATGGCTTTTGTCTCATCCAATAAGCTTCAGCTTAGAGAGCTTGCGGATTCCGGGGATCGCCGCGCTCAATATTTAATGAAGCTTCAGCAAAACTCACAGTACTTTCTTTCTGCGATCTTGATCGGAAATAATATTGCCAATGTCGTATCAACCTCAACGCTGACCTATATCTTCCAGAGTTATTTTAAGATCGAAAGTGAATGGGCTGTTATGCTGATCATGGCCCCGCTGCTTATTATTTTTACGGAGATGATCCCGAAGGATTATTGCCGTTTGCGCGCCATCCCATTTCTTTTGAGCCAGATATTCTG
>CAYQTU010000161.1:0-2847 GCA_964420575.1 uncultured bacterium | reverse complement strand
GATGGCGTATGGCCTTGGGTTGTTGGGGGATCTTTATGGACCAATAAAACGATTGAATAAAGTCCGCAATGATTTCACCCATAATCTCGGAATGAAACTACAGAACACTGATATTAGTGTATTTATCGAACTTTATGAGAAATCTTCGCACAAAAATGACCCGCATTGGGAATTGGCTCGTGCAAACGATAAGAAAGCATTCCTCGGCCTTGCCATCCATTATATTCTTGGAAATTTAGCAACGCTTATCGAAAGTTTTCAGGGGGATTTAAGACTGAAACCATCAAAAAAAAGAAAATGGGCGGAGTTCGTTCAAGAGGCCAGAGAAAAACACCCTCGCGCCTATGAGAGTTGGCACCCGGAGGAAGATCGACAAGTCAAAGATTTATACCTTGCGGGAAAGAAACCAAGCGAAATCGCAAAAGCATTGCAAAGAAAAACAAGTGCGATAGCAAGCCGTATTGAAAAACTCGGTCTTGATACACCCCAAATAAGCACGAAGGGTGAAGTAAGTGACGCGGCCAAAGCATTGATTTCGTATTGCCAAGAAAATAACCGCATCTGCCCGCAACCGCAAATCTGGAATCGGCTTTGGGAATTGCTCCCAGACCGGAAACACTCGGGTAGCGGATGGGAACCGCCGCTACCCCTCATTTTGGCAGCATGGCATGACACACCAGCCACGCTCAAAATGCTTCGTTTGAAAGAACACATCGAATGGGCGGATCGACACCATGCAATAGACAAAGCTGACTCATTCCTCCGCGGTCTTCGCGAAGAAGATTGGCATCATCACGGGGATTAAAAAATTCATGAGACAAGTCCGCATCGATCCTCTCTCTTGCGTTCCTTTGCACCTTGAGTCTTATCTCGGCTCATCAAAGATCGGCGGGGGTACCGGATTTATAGTTACGCACTCCAGCTTAAATTACATCATTACGAATTGGCATGTTGTTACCGGTAGAAACCCCCAAGACAATCAACCGCTTTCCAGTTCCGGCACAGCCGATCCCGACAGATTATCCGTGTGGTTTCATGCGCAATCACTCGGAAGCTGGATAAGAAAAGACATCGCCTTGTTCGATGAAAGCACACGCGCTCCCACATGGAAAGGACACCCTACTGGACATCAAGTGGATGTGGTTGCCCTGCCTGTGTCAGTTGGTGCTGATGTGAAACTTTATCCCCTGGATTTATCCCTTAGTGACACTGACTTGATCGTCCCTCCATCCGAACCGGTTTCAATTGTGGGATTTCCGTACGGCGGTTCATCGGCCGGTAAATTTCCGATTTGGAAGACTGGGAACATCGCTTCGGACATCGATCTGGACTGTAATAACAAACCGATATTTTTGATTGATGCCACAACAAAACCGGGCATGTCAGGATCTCCTGTAATAGCACGAAGAAGAGGGTTCCGGCAGACTTCAACGGGTTGGCACATGGGCGGCGGTGAATCTATCAAGTTTCTTGGGATTTATTCAGGAAGAATGCTCTGGGGTGAGGAAAAAGATATCGGAACTGTTTGGAAACCGCATACGATTACTGAAATAATCGCTCCGTAGTAAACCCCGCCGTGATTACCCGCTTTACAAAGGAGCGTTTCGGCTTATTGCTGCGGGACCTGAGTCAAGCTGATCACAAGGCCGCCAGTCGTTCTCTTTATCCGGATTTTTCCTTCCGACTCTTCAATCTTGGACGGGGCGAATTCGCGATTATTCAGGGCAGGACGCGTTAAAATCGCCCAACCCTTATCTTGGCCCTTTTTCGGGGTCATGATCAAATCTGGTCCAGTTGTGTGGCTTTCCTTGCGAAGAAACCGCCCATTCTGATCTCTTGACCCACCGCCGATGCCTTTCCTAGCCGGGTTTTTTCCGAATCTTAATTCGTAAAGAGGACATGCATCGATGGTGCAAAGGCGGGCTTCTTTGGCGGATCCGGCGCAAACGGTCAGGCAGTAAGATCGGATTGCGCGGACCGGTGATAACCTGACCTTGGTGACATATTTATATTCCGACTGAATCATTTGATTCTCCTTTCTGCACTGCAATCTTCATTCGTTTCCCAAGTCTTCGCTGTTCCTTGCTACGGCCTGCGTATCTCATGTGATAGCCGGATACAGATCGTTTCCCTTTGTCCTTTGATCCGGCTGGTCGGCCAAGCTTCTTTCCGGAAGCTTTTGCCCGTTCCAGTCCCGACATAACGCGTTCCCTTATGATTTCGCGTTCCAATTCGGCAAAGACCCCGAGCAACCTCCAGAACGCCCGGCTCATCGGATTGTCGGTCCGACTGTCCAACCCGTCCGCAATGCTTACCAACCGAATATCTCGATTCCGAAATTCCCCTAAGAGATCAAGGAGGTGAGGCAATGACCGACCCAGCCGATCCAGCTTATAGATCACGATACTTCTTATTTTGCCGGCGCGGACATCTCGCATCATCGCATCAAGCTGAGGTCGGGTGTCCTTCACACCGCTGATTCCGATATCCGTATACTCCTTGTAATGAGTCACGCCATTCCGGTGACAGTATCCTCGCACTTCCAGAAGCTGGGATTCGATGTTTTGACTTTGCGTAGAAACACGACCGTAAATAGCGACACCACTAATTGGGATCATTAGTTACCCCCTTGGATAAAGGGAATATTACTTGGTCCGGATCTTTCTGTCGGCCAGATTTATTCCAGAAGCATTTCGGGGAAGGGGAAGCATTCCGTTAGCATGGCGTTAGCACGGGGCGTTTTTAGACACAAAAAAGGGCCTACGATTTTTGTCGTAAGCCCTTTTATTTGTAATTGGTAGCGGGGGCAGGATTTGAACCTGCGACCTTTGGGTTATGAGCCCAACG
>CAYQTU010000160.1:0-2925 GCA_964420575.1 uncultured bacterium | reverse complement strand
AAGATCCAGCTTCATGGGGCCATCGATCAATAAAAAGGCGGGAGTATGCGTCAGATTCAGAACGGCTCGTTTCATCGCTAACCGAGCGGCCTGGTAAATATTAAGCTGATCGATCTCGGTTTCGCTGGCAAGCCCTATCCCTACTAAACCGGACCTTGAAATTTCAAAAAAAAGCTTATGCCGGGCCGAAGGGCTAAGTTTTTTGGAATCATTGATCCCTAAAAGGGTATCTGGTTGGAATAAAATAACCGCGGCTGCAACTACCGGTCCTGCCAACGGCCCGCGGCCGGCTTCATCAACGCCAGCCGTCCACCCTTGCACCTCTTCAGATTCATTCCGATCAAATTCACAAAGTTGTTTAAGCCGCTGTTCTTTGGCGAACTGTCTGCTTGAAGGCGTCATCGCCGGGCTCGTGAAATATTAAGATTTCCGAAGATGGTAAAGTTTTGCGCGTTTAACTTTTCCTTTATGGCTCACAACGATCTTTTCAAGCGTCGGAGAAAAAAGCGGGAAGATCTTTTCCACTTTATCACCATAGCTCTCTTTTAGAACGGTAAAACTGGCGTTAGAGCCTGTCCCGCGCCGGCGGATACAGATCCCTTCAAAAAGCTGGGTCCGGGTCTTGTCGCCTTCTTTTACCCGAATATGGACCTTGAGGGTGTCGCCTACGCGAAATTCGGGGACTTTTTTTGACTTGATCTCTTTTTCAATGATTTCTATTTTTTTATTCATGTTTTTTTCTCCTTGATGATGACTTTAATAGATCCGGCCTTTTTTGTGCCGTAGTTTTTTCTGACATTTTTTCCTGCCAAGCCGCAATTTCTTTATGGTTCCCGGAAATCAAAACTTCCGGAACTTCCCACCCCCGAAATTCACGAGGCCGTGTGTATTGGGGATATTCTAAAGCTTCTGTTTGAAAACTTTCGCGTTTTAAGGATTCCGAATTTCCTAAAACCCCAGGAATAAACCGAACCACTGCGTCGATCAGACATAAAGCGGGCGCTTCCCCGCTCATGGTCACAAAATCGCCTACCGAGACCTCTTGATCGACCAGGTGGTCTTTTACTCTTTGATCCACCCCTTCATAATGGCCCGCGATCAGCACCAAATGCTTTTTTTGAGCCAATTTTTGAACGGTTGATTGATTCAAAGGCTCTCCCTGAGGATCTAAAAGAACGACCCATGCCTCTTTGGCGATCGATTCAACGCACTCAAAAATAGGTTCCGGCTTCATGACCATGCCGGCTCCGCCCCCGAAAGGCTTATCGTCTGCCGTTTTATGGCGGTCATGCGTCCAATCCCTTAAATCCCTCACATGGATATGCACAAGACCGCGGCTCTGTGCTTTTTTCAAAAGAGACTCTTCAAGAGGGCTTTTGAAAAAATTCGGAAAAAGCGTAACGATATCGATCGTAAAGGCCATTACTTTTTCAGTATTTTAAGCTTTTTTTGCTTTTTTCTTTTGACGTTTCAAAAGACTTTTGATGGCCGGGCTAACTTGAGCTCCGCGACCTACCCAGTACTCGAGACGATCGCTCTTCACGATAAGCTGCTCTTCTTTCGGAAGAGCGTTGTAATGCCCGATCTCTTCAATGAACCGACCGTCCCTAGGCATCTTGGTATCACTCACCACAATGCGCCACATCGGGCGGTTCTTGCTTCCAAAACGTTTCATCCTGATTTTTACAGCCACATTTCCTCCTTATAATGATCCTATTATTTTATTCTTTTTCCCGGCGGATCGTCGCTCCGAGAAGACTTAATTTTTTCTCCAAATTTTCATACCCGCGGTCCAAGTGATAAACGCGCTGGACTTCGGTGTTCCCTTCAGCTACAAGCCCGGCTAAAACAAGCGCTGCGCTGGCCCTTAAATCAGAGGCCATTACCGGCGCCCCGCTTAATTTTTTTACACCATGCACGATCGCACTGGGGCCTTCCAAAAAAATCTTGGCGCCCATACGTCCCAGTTCGGGGACATGCATGAACCGGTTGGGGTAGATCTTCTCCGTAACAATGCTGATCCCCGGGGTTACGGTCATTAACGCCATCGCTTGGGCTTGAAGATCGGTCGGGAACCCGGGGTAAGGCAAAGTGGTAATGTCGACCGGTTTTAACCGTCCGCCTTTTCTAACGCGAATAGCATTTTTGGATTTCTCGACTTTAACACCCGCTTGCAATAATTTATCAATAACAGCGTTCAAATGGCTCGATTCGACCTTGCGGATCAAAATATCCCCTCCGGTGATCGCGGCTCCGAACATGAACGTCCCGGCTTCAATGCGGTCCGCAATAACGCGATAATTCGCTCCATGAAGTTTTTTCACGCCTTCCACTTCAATGCGCGGAGAGCCTTCCCCTTCGATCTTGGCGCCCATCTTCTTTAAAAATTTTGCGAGATCCACAACTTCGGGCTCACAGGCCGAATTCTCGATCACGGTCTTCCCTTGCGCTAAAGTCGCGGCCATCATCACATTTCCGGTGGCCAGTACAGAAGAGCCATAGGCGCCCCCAAGATAAATATCTTTCCCGCGTAAACGGTGAGGCGTTTTCGCTCTTACATAACCATGATCAATATCAATATCTGCGTTTAATGCTTCGAGCCCTTTGAGGTGAAGGTCGATCGGTCTCGGGCCGATCGCGCATCCTCCAGGGAGCGAAACTTCGGCTTCACCCAAACGCGCTAAAAGCGGTCCTAAAACGCAAACAGATGCACGCATGGTTTTAACTAATTTATAAGGAGCAAAAGGCTTTAAGTTCTTGCCGGGTTTAATGCTGATATGGCTGTCTTCTACTATCACTTTGGCGCCCAGAGAGCGCAAAAGCCTGACCATAGTCTGCACATCCCAAAGAGAAGGCACATTCTCAAGAATGGATTCTTCTTCGGTGAGAAGCGCCGCCGCCATAATGGGCAGCGCCGCATTCTTC
>CAYQTU010000159.1:0-2978 GCA_964420575.1 uncultured bacterium | reverse complement strand
ACCCGGGTAACGGCCGGAACAGAGGCTCCCGCCGTCGGAAGCCACAGCGTTTTACCCTCTAAGACACCCTGGTCAACCACCTGTAGGAGCGCATCCGCAAACTGTTGTCCCTGGACCGTCGGAAGTTTTTTAGCGTCCGGACGAGCTTGGTTTAATGTTTCAGGCGCGGTAAAAACGGTCTCGATCGCCATCAGACCCCCCATAGCCTGAGCGGGTTTTACGTTATCCCCCGTTAAATCTTCGTTCGTGGTCGGCGTAATCTGTTTGATCCCCAGCTGGAATCTCGGATCGTTCAAGATCCCGCTCTTCGGCATCAAGAAAGTTTCGGACAGAACTTTCTCGATCGGAAGTGGCGTTTGGCGCAATGCAGCGTCATACAGCTCCGATTCTTTCTTCGGGTCGAACGATTTGGCAATGCGCGGCGCAATGACCATGTAAGAGACATCTTTTTCTCGCAAATACTTTTCAATGCCGGGCGTATGGAACCCTCCCGTCACGATCGCTGAGATCCTTGCGCCAGAAATTTGAGTTTTCTCAACCGCTCTCCCGATCAGAATCTGGTCACGTTTCAAAGCGGCTTTGTAGAACCGTTCGACACGCGGCAAATCCTGATCGAGAATCTCCATTTGGGACGGCAATCCGTAGGAGAAGTGATACTTCCGGAGTAGCGGTTTGAGAAAACTCGAGAAAGTTTCGGAACGAAATTCATCCTGATAAGTGTAATAAAAATCCGCATCCTGCTTCGTCAATGTAAAATCGAACATCTTGGTATAAACATCGTAAATGCGCCAGAGATGGTCCAGCTTCACCTCTTCAGGCGAAGTAAAAAGTTTGTTCTTAACGGTCTTTTCAATGAATTCGATCTCATCAAAGATCGCAATATCCACCGCATCATAGAGCTGCATGTACTTGATATAATTCAGAACATTAGCATATTTGTCCTTAAAATCAGACTCGCTGACCTCTCCGCCTACCGCCTCTGCCGCTTCGATCTCATTCTGCAGATAACCGTAATAATCCGCACGTTTCATTTTCTTCATACGAAAATGGACCGTGTTCGTTAAAAACCGGGAAAGTTTTTCTCGCGAAAGGATCTTTTTAAGATCATTGATCAGTTGGTCCGTTTCTTTTTCCGCTTTGTCGAAATCGATCTGCTTCTCAAGATCGACCAAGCTCAGCAAGGAATGGATCCCCGGACAATCATCAAGGTTAATGTTATGTTTTTCCGCAAGTTCGACCAAATAACGCACATACGCCACCAACTCTCGGCCACCTTCCTGGAACGTCGTGCGGCGGCGGTTCAATTCACGAAGCTCTTCGGGAAAAACAAACCGGCTGACGTCGTTCAGGATCTTATCGAGATCCGCCAAAACCTTTTCGTCCCGGTCCTTGAAATCCAAGGCTTCAACGTAAGCTTTCCGGTTCTCTTCGTAAAGCGCTTTGTCCTCCACCCCGTAGAGCGTGACATCCGGGCGCTCAACAATTGCCAGGTATTCCGGACCCGTCAACCGCCCTTCCTTGAGAAAATAATCAGCAATATTCTGACGGACGGGTTTACTGGGAAAGAACGAAAACAGCTGGGTATAAAGTTCACCCTCACTGCCTTCAAGGTTTATAAGTTTGAGCTGATATTTCTCGGAGAAAAATCTGAGGATATTGGCAATATTGCGTTGAGCTTCTTCGTTAACGTGGGCATCTTGGACGTGGATGACGATCTGGTCGCGATTCCCTTTAAAAGTTTTCTTGATCGTTCCATAACTTTCGGGAAGGTCCGGACGTTCTGCTAAGATCGAAACGGGACTGACCGTTGTTGATTGGATAATCCCGGGAGCTTCAGTGGACGTTGTCGCAGCAGCGTAGGCATTTGCATCATATCCCCAAGTCACATTGGTGACCAAAAAAACAAACGCGGTCAAAAATGCGATTGTTCTTAGCCATGGCTTGGTTGCTGGTTGCTGCCAAGTGAGCATTTGGATTGCCGTCCTCTCCCTTTGGATTTAAAAATTTATTCCAGCAAGTTTTATTAAAATTCTTTTATTCTTAATGTTTTTAATGTCTTATTAAAGCACTTATTTTAAGTCCTTATAAACCTCAAATTAAATATACACAATAAAAGCATTGAAGTCAAACTCATTCACCTACTATTTAATTTCATAACTCATTGAAAATAAATGAGTTATGAAAAGCTATTAAAAATTTTTAAGTTTCTGTATAGAGGAATGCCTTTTTTGGCTTATTTTTGAATAGAGAAAATAGCCTCTTTTCGAATGCTATTTTGGGATTTTTGGAAGCGTTACACTGACAAACTTTTAGAAAATGTGCGGGGAATTTAAAAATCTGGAAGGAATTAGAAAAATGGACCTGAGGGGAGTTGAACCCCTGGCCTCCACAATGCGAATGTGGCGCTCTCCCAACTGAGCTACAGGCCCATGAGCGTGTGTTGCATCATCAAAAATCAAAGCGGTTTTACAACCGCAGAGAGGCAAAGCCTCAGAAAGAACGGGGCATATTATACACAACCTTCGAAGATTGTCTTTAAAACATTGAAAGTTTTTTCTTGCTCCCGCTCATTAAAGATCTCGTGGTAAAAACCTGAGAATTCGATCAATTGTTTTTTCGGTGCCTGAATTTTCGCGAAAAACCGTCGCGCCGCTTGTGAGCTAACAATCTTTTCCTTCCCCGCTAACAGCAAATAGACCGGAAAAGAAAAAGAGAATTGGGTCGTCTTTTTGACCGCAACGATCTGTTTTGAAATTTCTCTGACCAGACGGGAGGAAATCTCCCGTAGGATCAAAGGATCCTCACGATGCCGGCGCAGTTCTTCCGGATCATGGGTCAAAGCAGCTGAATGAATTGGATTTTTATAAATAAAATCGGGCCAAAGGCCAAATACAAATGCATTGATCCACCTTCCCGGTTCACCTAACGTAAAATCAAAAAATGGGGCGGAAAGGATCAGGGCCTGAATCTGGTCCTGG
>CAYQTU010000158.1:0-2983 GCA_964420575.1 uncultured bacterium | reverse complement strand
TCTCATGCAGCATACCGACAAGAAAGGCTCCAGATCCACATGCTGGATCACAAGCCTTTATGCCAGCGAGAGCATTATCTAGCTTCTCAGCCTGCGCAGATGAAAAAACAAGTCCCTCAGCGCTTGTGAATAGATGCGCTTTTAATGTGATAAGTTTCCGAATATCCTTCTCATCAATTCCTGTCTCGGTAACAAGATAATTAATCAAACTCTCCTGGCACATATAATGTACGACTTCGCGAGGAGTATAATAGGCGCCCTGCCCTTTCCGGAGGTTCTCCGGAAGAAGATTCTCGAACACCTTCCCGAGCATCTCCGGATCCACAGAAACTTCACGATCAACCGGATCATCCTCATAAACCGTAAAGTTGTAGAGGTCGAATACGTCTAAAATACCTTCGCCACGTTTATCCGAGAATATTGAGTCAGGAATATGAAGAAATGTGTTTTCCCAATCATAATTTTCAAGCGGCTCGAAAAGTCCGCCGTTTAAGAATGGAATCTGACAATCAAAATAATCTCGATAGAAGCCATTCTTCTCTTCAGCGGGCGCATTAAGGGAATCATAGAAAAGAGGCTCGAGGTAATCGTTATAAAAGTTTTCCTTCTCATCGGTGCATCTTTTAAAAAGGGAACGCATAAAGTCTTTATTGCCCTTATTAATATCTTCTCCTTTCTTCGCTCCAAGCCATCCTTTTTTTTGCAAGAAATAGCAAAAAACAATCTGCCCGAGTATCTTTTTGGCAAACGCATCGACATCGATATTGTTCTTTTCGGCGAATGCTGTAAATCCGTGATCTCTAGAAAGAAATTTCTGCAAGTTTTCAAAGAGGGTTTTATATTTTTGAAAGAATTCCTTGGTAACAACTTCAACATCGAAGCGAGATATGAGATCTTCTATGTCCTGAACAGCTGTCCGCTTAGCTAAAAATTCTGCTGGCGTATGCGTCTTGGCATCCGGACCAAGAAAAAAGGAATATCGCCTGGGATTGGAATATTCACGCTCAACTTTTTTCCCAGACTCCCATTTAAGGTCTAGGGTTATGAGAGAAAGACGATAATTAGGCGATTTCTTTGAAACAAAGAACACTAAAGCCTTACGGACCCCAAAGTTCGCCAAGAGGCGGAACGCATCCCTGGAAAGACTGACGCGTGGATCATTTTCCGATTCGTGGATAATCTCATATACGTGCAGATCTTGAAGCGAGCCAGCTTCGCCTAGCTTAATTACTTGCTCTACACATAGTGGCTTGAAATTGAGCGGAATTTTCTCTTCGGAAGCTTCTTTGAAATCTTCAGGAAGAAATCGATTTAAAAACGACAGGGCATTCTCTCTGGCGTACGGAACTTTAAAATCAATCACTCTGGATGATCTCCTCAGACAAAATTAAAGTTGCCCCTTCTTCGTCGATTTTTTGTACTCGCTGAATGATCCTTGCCAAATATGCGCCGGGGACCTGTTCTTCGAGCGCCTTGAGACCAGCCTGCAACTTATCGAGGTCGATATTCCGGATCATTTTTGCATAAAGGTCGGGCAAAGCATCCAGATCCTTGAGAACCTTCAGGAGATCATTTAGGTAATCCTTTTTTTCAGGCGCTTTTTCTATCATGGCATGAACCTTGTCGATCGCTTGCCGTTTCCCCTGGTCAAGGGCGATCTCGGTCTTCTTGGTAAAGAGCCTCTCCTTCATTTGATCATAGATCGCGTTAAAGGTCTGCCCTGTCCGCACAGCTTGTTCGGACATAGCAGCTTCAAAAAGATCCAAGCCCTCTTCGATATTGAGAGGGACGCACTCTCCCGGCACTGCTCCATACTTAAAGGCATATTCTTCGCCCTTTTTCCCAAACACTACAACGCCTTTTCGTTTTTTATTAACACGCCTCTGAATACGGACTCGCTTAGGGATACTCATGGCTTGTTTGACGACATCGGGTTGATCGGCACGCAATTGTCTGATGAAGTTTTCATGCTCGGCCTCAGGAGACAACTCCTCCTGCGCCTCATAAACATCGTAAAACTCTTTGGCGAAATAGGATTGGAGCTCTTCTTCTTTAGTCAAAACCCGCGTGTCTTCTCCAAACAGAGCATGCACCATGGCGATCTTAAGCGTGGATATCTGCCTGATCCTGGTCTCTTTCTCCCCCGTCGCCGTCGGGAAGAAATTATATATATAAAGCTCATCAAACATTTTTTTGTTGATACGGTTAATACGACCCACGCGTTGAATAACCCGCGTCGGATTGTACGGAATATCGTAGTTAAAAATAGCCCCTGCCCGGTGGAGGTTGAATCCTTCCGAGATAGCATCCGTAGCGATCAGAATATCGTAGTCATCTTTTTGGATTGGATGTCCGGCATCAAAGTTCTCGCGGATAGTTGCTTTATTGGTTTCGTTCGCATCTCTGGATGAATACTTAAACGCTTTGATCTTACCCTTAAGATTCTCAAAAATATAATCGGCTGTATCCGCAAACTCACTAAAGACCACAAGCTTTCTCTTCGGCTCTTTTTTGAGTTTTTCTTTTATGATGTCAATAAAATCGGCAAGCTTTGGATCTTTCGGAAAACCATTCTTAAACCATCTCTCACGGATTTCCCTTAGGGCGTTTATATCTCTTTTGAGGTCGTCCACAAAAGACGGGGCAAGCTCTTTTTTAAAGATAAACCACAGCCCCTTGTCTTCATATTTTTGCAACTGTTCGTCGAGATTTATCTCCCCCAACTCTTCATCCAAGTCCTCACCTGAAGAACTCAGCAAAGAATTGATATCCGGAAGGCTTCCCTTTTTATAGACCGGAACCTTACCCACCTTTTCATACCATACAAGAATCTGCTCTGATGAATAAATCATGACATCAAGTGTTTTTTGGAAAGCAAATATGGAACTTTCAAATCGTCGAACAAGTAACCGCCGCATGAAATCGGCAATGCTCATTTGCGTACCGGCTAACAGGTTCTCTTCGACACCAAGCCTGGCAGCCA
>CAYQTU010000157.1:0-2993 GCA_964420575.1 uncultured bacterium | reverse complement strand
CGTGATTGTACCATATTTAACAGGGAACGGCGCATCCGAACCTCTAAGGCCTCGATCCAATCCTCTAGCTCCAGTTTATTTTGAACCACAAGCTCTGCGGCCGCAGAGGGGGTCGGCGCTCTTAGATCTGCTACAAAATCACAGATCGTCCAATCCGTTTCATGTCCAACAGCAGAAATGACCGGAATATGGGAATCAAAGACGGCACGGGCAACGATCTCGTCATTAAAAGCCCAAAGATCTTCCAAGCTTCCGCCGCCTCGTCCTACGATCAAGACATCCACGCCTTTAAAACAATTCATCGCTCGGATCGCCTCCGCGATCTCTTGGCCTGCACCATCGCCTTGGACACGCACGGGATAAAGCAAAATGTCCGTTCCTGAAAAACGTCTCCCGATCACATTTAAAATATCATGGATCGCCGCACCCGTCGGAGAAGTCACTATCCCTATTGTTTTAGGGAATTTAGGGATTGGCCTTTTCCGAGCGGCACTGAAGAGCCCCTCCTTCTCCAACTTCTCTTTGAGCTGTAAGAACGCAAGCTGGAGCGAACCGAGTCCTTGAGGCTCTATCTTTTCGATATAAAGCTGGTATTGTCCCCGCGCTTCATAGATCGAAACACGGCAAAAAGCTATGACTTTTAACCCGTCTTTTAATTCAAACTTAAGTCCTGCCTGATAACGGCTAAAAAAAGCGGCCTGGATTTGGGCATTTTCATCCTTCAAGGTTAAATAGATATGGCCTGAACTGTGCCTTTTAAGATTGGAGATCTCGGCTTCGACCCAAACACCAGGGTAGTTCGATTCTAAAAGCAAACGAATTTGCCGGTTTAGTTGACTGACTGTATAGATCTTTTTCGAATCTGAGATTTTTCCTGGAATTTCTATCATATTAATCCGTAATTACGCTATCCATCATGACATCATGAAAAGCGGCGGGGAGCTTTCGGACCCGTTGTTCGCGGAAACATAATCCGATCTTAGGCACACAAGGCGCTTTCCGTAAAAGGCGGTCATAATATCCTCCCCCGCGTCCTAAGCGGTAGCCTCGAATATCAAAGGCCACCCCCGGCACAATGATCAGATCCATCTGGGAAGGCAAGCTCATCGGGCAAGAGCGCTTGGGCTCTTGAATACCGCCGTATCCTTGCTGCAGATCTCCCATCTTTTTGATCCGGCATAACTTCATTGTTTTCTTTTGCGGCACAACACGCGGTAAAAAGATCTTTTTTTTCTTTATCATTTTTTTGATGAACGACTGGGTCTCCACTTCGCTTTGGACACTAAAATATAAAGCGAGAGATTTCGCCTTTTTAAATAAGGGGGTTTTTTGAAGCAAACTTAGAATTTTTTTACTTTTTTTTTGCCTCAGGAAGGGTGGAATGGCGTCTCTTTTTTTCAGGATCTTTTTCCGGAAAAAAGATTTTTTGCTGTATCGGAATTTTTTCATTGGGGTTTGATCGGAATAAAAAAAGGGCTATCCGCGTGATGCCGAGGCTGCTTTTCGCTCTTCTTGAATCTGTTCGAGCTTAAGACGGTCGAGCTGCTCCTGGAATCGCCTCTCCTGAGATTCAATGCGCGATTTACGAAGATTTAAAAATTCCTGCTGGCGACGCAATTCGGCTTCTTCCTGGGCGATCTGAGATTTAACAAGCGACAGCTTCTTTTCCCTCTCCTGAAACTGTTGTTTTGCCTGGAGGACTGCCTGTTCAAACTTTTCTTCTTCTTCTTGAAGTTTTTCTCTTTCTAATTCGATCTGCTTCTGCTCATCGGAAAGGGCTTTAGGATCAGCCTGAGACGCCGCAAGCGGAGGTCTCATTGAAGGGCTGTAACCTACTTCTTTCTTCTGAGTTTCCCATAGCGCCTGTTCATATTCGATTTGTTCTTGCCGCGCCGTCAGCTCTTGATCCCTTTTCTGAAGCTCTTCTTTCTGGCGCTTCAAAGAAGCCTGTTCTTCAGCAACCTGCTCTCTTTCCTTCCGCCATTTTTCTTTTTCACTTTCAAATTCTTTCAGTTTCATTTGATAAGCATTCTCTTTATTCGCAACTTCTTGGGCTTGGGCTTGAGCTTTAGCATATTCTTGCTTCTGGGATTCAAAGGCTTTTACTTCTTTTTGAAAATCTGCTTTTTGTTTTTCGAGAGATTCGGCTTCATTTTTGAGCCGTTCCATACCCTTACGTTCTTCTTCAAACGCATCGATCCTCTGCTGTAAACTTGCTTCCTGAGAAGCGAGTATTCTTTCACGTTTGATCAGTTCATTTTCTAATTCTTTTTGTGCGGGAGACGGACTATCCGTTTCTTCCGGAGCCTTTGCCTGCCCTCCCTGCTCTCTTTCCATTTCCCATTTTGTTTTTTCCTGCTCAAATTGCGACCGAGCCTCTGCGAGTTTGGATTCTTCGGCTTTAACGGCAGCTTCCCTTTGTTTTAAATCGGAAGCTTCATTCTTAATCTTCTCTGTGCGCTGGCTTTCCGCTTCGGTAAGTTTTTGCTGGAGCTCTAAGTTCTGTTTACGCTGCTGGAGAAGCTCTTCAGCCCGGCGTTCGTTCTCTTTTTTTAAGCTTTCGATCTGATTCTGCCAAACAAGTTTTTGCTGCTGGGACTCAAGCCTTTCTCTTTCTAGATCTCTTGAAATTTCAGGAGAAGACGCCACGGCGGATTTTTCAACGGGCGTTACAGACGCAGCGTTCATTACCGGGCTCGAAACTCCCTCGTTCAGCGTGCGCATCTTTTGGAGCAGTTCCTCTTTTAGTTTTTCGAGTTGCTCTTCTTTTTCCCGGATCATTTGGATCTGCTGGTCGCGGACCTGTTCCCACTCTGCCTGTGCAGTCCGAAGATCGGTTTTCGGTTCATTGGATTCTTGACTAAAAAGAGTCGTTAGGGGTAAAAAAATCGTTAATCCCAAAAAAAAAACCGCTCTAAGGATCTTTCCTTGAAAACTTTTCACTTTTGCCTTTCTACAACTCTTGTTATAATGCCCTGCGTTCAAGAGGTTGT
>CAYQTU010000156.1:0-3007 GCA_964420575.1 uncultured bacterium | reverse complement strand
AACCATGCACTTTGATAGGAGATCGAAAATCGATGGAGTAGTGAGGCTGTTGAAGTCGTGGAGATTCTGATCACCAACATAAATTGAAATGTCATGTCGAAATTTGCGCGAAGATCCCTGTTTGGCAATCTTCTCCCTGTTTTTGGAAATGACTAAAGCAAAGGGAGTGGTCAAGTTCACCTGGGCCGGGAAGATGGATTCCTTGATCTGGCCTTTTTTGGCATAACGATCAAGCTCGCCGTGATATGGCTTTACAAGCTTGAAGTCCGTTACATTGGCCCTCAAATGCTCGCATATCGCGGTGATTACATCGCTGCGCTGAACCAAAAGCGCCATCAAAATTCCTCCCACAAATCAGAAGTAAACTTCTGCGTTCTCGTGTAAGTTGCCATGTTGCTGCCAGCCTCCTGAGTAACGCCACTTTCTTCCTGTCCAAGAGTCAACTTGCCTTCGGCAATCCGTTCAAGAATTTTCTGGCAATCACGGTAAGTCCGGCTCCAGATGTCGGAGTCGAAATATTTCCGTAAATGCAGATTCCAGATAGCCATTTTAGCTGACAGGTTTGTGACAAGCGGAGGAATTGGGCTCATGGGTACGGAATAGTTGGCCAGGAGCAAATAGGCATCTATTTCCCGGTCAGCCTGGTCAATGGCTTCATCGATGTTATCCTGATCGACAGCAATCGCCCCGGCTGTATCATTGGAAAGATTGATCAGCATGGTTGACGGAAGCAACTTTTCCATATCAGTTAGCGCACAGTAAGCCATACCTTGATCTTTCCCGAATATTGTAAATAGTCCTGATGATTTCCTTTGCCTTTAATCCGCGATCAACAATCCCAAATTCCCGCTTAGCCATTTCCCGCAGTTCCTTCACCGGCAATCTTGCCATTTCGCACATCGGCAACTTTGCCAGCTTTTCACCGGGAGCCACCTTGCGATACCGACGCCCTCGGTTTCCCAACGTCCGGATATATTGAATCTGCCCGGTTTCGTATAAAGATACCGCCTGATTGATCGTTAGCGGAACCTCGTCACCAGCTACAAAGATCCTCGGGCCGATTTTCAATCGGCCAGAGGTTACTTTGTAGAGGAATTGACCAGTCAGCTTCATTATAATCCTTAGCTTACTTGCAAAACTTAGTTCCCCGATCCAAAATCACTTTTTGCAATTTTTGATCAGGTATCCCGCACTCGACATGATGAGCTTGGTATCCCACATGTCAGTACACCGCACGTTGACGATCTTGCCGCCTTCCTCCGTGAAAATATCCACGTAGGGATAGGGGGTGGGGGAGAACCCCGGGCGGATCGTGTACCCGAAACTCGGCTCGTCGATGTCAGGGGTCACGGTATCCGGACGGTAGAACAGCAGGGCATCGTCGCCCCACAGATCATAGAACGCCCCGGAGGTGTTCATGCCCATCGAAAGACCGATGATAACCCGCTTTAGGTCGTGCATCTGTGCAATGAGCTCCGGACGAACGACCTTGTCCGCCGACAGCTTCATCTTGTCAGTATAGTTCGCATGAAACTTCAACTGCGCATAGGCGGAAGCTCCCAGGACGAGGGTGTTGGGATACATGCCGATCAGCGACCGGATTTTCTCGCGGCCCGTTTCAATATCAGTGACCGGCGTGGACCCGCTTTCGGACCAGCACGTACTCCCGGACAGGGTAACGGTGTTGCCATCGGTATAATTTGCAGCGGTGAGAGCATCAGTTGCAATCACGCTTTCCAGTTCAAGGGCCAGGTTCCACTGGACTCTTTTACGCTGCCGATCCTGAAGGTTGAACAGCGCCTTGAGCTTCAGATCGCCGGGCAGGTTCTTGAGCTCGTCAAGCTCCCGCTTGTCCAGGGGGATCGCCAGATCGTGTTCCTCGCAGAAGAACGTGATCCAGGAATCCGGGGTCATGCCGGCGCGATTTGATTTGGCGCCACGTGCACGGAGCGTTTCATGAATATTGAACGCATCCTTGCTGAAAATGGGGATTTTCCCGCCCTTGGTGATAGAAGTCACCGCCGGGAATACCTCAAGCCCAATGAGTCCGTCAGGCCGGTAGCCGGACGCCAGCGTGGTCAACGGTACGCTGACACCCTCGGTGATAGAATCGAAGAAGTTAGACATAGTTCCTTTCCTCCTTTAGTAGTTAAGCTGCTGTTGTCGTTGTCGTCGTTGTACTTGTTGACGAAGTCGTTGTTGACGTCGTGGTAGGAACGGTCGAAGCAAAACCGCCTCCCAACATGATTTCAACGAGATCTCCGGCTATCTCTATCGAACGCATGACCGTTCCATTGACGTAACGGCCCTTGGTAGCCCGGATCGCCTTTCCAAGCCCGTTAGTTGTAACGGCCATGCCAGCATCCAACGCCTCGCCAGCTTCAACGAGGCCAGTTCCCCTGACCTGAACAGCAAAAGTCTTGCCGTTATCAGTGTCTTCCTCGCCAGAAACGCCAATGGCCAATTCGCCAATAGCGTTGCACTGTGCGCCGGACGCCTTGATGAACCGACGTTTCGTGATAGAGCCGGAGGCAACCAACGTCGTGATCAATCCAGACTTGAAGGTATGCCTGCTCATAATTCCCCCATCCCTCATTACGCCGCAGTTGTGGTGGTCGTCGTAGTCGTCGAAGTGGTAGTGGTAGTCGTCGAAGTGGTAGTGGTAGTAGTCGTGGGAACAGTACTAACTACATTGCCCCCCAACATGATCTCGACAAGCTGTCCAGATACCGCCTGGGACCGCATAACTGTGCCGGCAATATACTTGCCTCTACTGGCAACAATTGCCTTACCAAGTCCGTTGGTCATGACGATGTCTCCGGCATCCAAGGCTTCTCCGGCTTCAACGAGAGCCGTACCATCAATACAGATGGCGAAAGTCTTGCCGTCGTCAGTGTCCTCATCCCGGGATACCCCTTTGACAAGCTGCCCGATTGCATTGCACTGAGCGTCGGAGTAATTCACGAACCGCCGCTTGGTGATTGCGCCAGAAGCAACTCCGGTGGTA
>CAYQTU010000155.1:0-3026 GCA_964420575.1 uncultured bacterium | reverse complement strand
AGGGTTTTAAATTTTCCTTTTACTCTTCTCAAGAACATCTCGAGAGCGCTTCGTAGTAAGATATCTTTAAAACAATTCCGAAGACGTGTTTTTAAAATCTCCATGCACCGGAATGATGAAATAGACCACATGCATGTCAATGTCATGTCGCCCAGAGAGCTCCGCGCGCATTTATGTGACTGGAAAGTCAAGCTGACATGCGACAAATGCGGGCAATCAAAAAGCTTCTTGGATCGTCTATTCTATCGATGGATAGGGCCCGAAATGATCGTTTGCGCTAAACCGGCCCATCAGAAAGAGGGCTAGGCTTTACATTCGAGTGATCTTAAAGCACTATAAGAAATCGGAGTTTTATGAATCAAAAAATAGCACTTTCACCGTTTAGATTTTTTTTAAACAATGTCCTTTTGGCGTCGGCAATGTTCTTCTCTGTTTTACAGCTACCCGATTTGATTGTTCGGAATACACACGATGAAGGGAGTGAAGCTGCTCTAGGGTATTGGTTGCTGCACGGCTTCCAGTTTGGTCGCGATATCGTACAAAATGTAGGACCACTTGGCTTTCTAAGCTTTCCGGAGATTTTTACAGGTTTTTTTGACTTAACGAAGCTCTGCGTCAACATATTTTTAACAGGCAGTTTTGTTTTCTTGTTTCTAAAATCAACTCGCGAGCTTCCCGCCTTCTTTCGACCTTTCTTCTACGCATTCGCCTTCTTCTTTGTTGACCGGCATATTATGCCGTACTTGCTTTTTCTGTTTATCGCTTACTGGATAATGACAAAACCTACGATTTGGTTTGCCTTGTTCGCAACATTAATTATGGCGATTTTAGGATTGGGGAAAGGGACTGGATTCTTTTTGTCTATCTTAATCCTTTCGACAGTGTTAATTAACAGCGTTTTTTTGGGACGATTCTTTTTTGCGTTCTGTTCAGCAAGCTCATTTATTTTTTTCTTCGTTACGCTTTGGATGCTAGCCGGCCAAGAGCTCCACAGTTTACCAACGTTTATACACGCTCTTTTTAAATTTTCGGAAGGCTATAATGAGGCTATGATTTTTTTTGAACCCTCAAAGTTTATGGTGAGCGGACTTATTATGTTGCTAGGCTGCTTGGTCCCTATTTTTTGGCGTGCGATGTGCGCTTTACGACTAATGAAGCCCGACGCTCAAAAACAAATGCGCTTTCTCCTGTTAACTTGCGTTGATTTTTTCATTTTATTTATTGTGTGGAAACACGGGTTCGTTCGTGCAGATCGCTATCATGTTCCGATTTTCTCAAAATATATTTTAATCGCCTCCATTTGGATATTTTTTCGCGAAAAAGTAAATTTCGGCTGGAAACAGTTACTGTCCTGGAGCCGTTCTCAGGCTTTAATCATCCTATATGTTTTAGTGCTAGCAGCCGCTCTTGTGGGCGGCCATTGCGCGTCACTAAAAAAAATCAAGAAGCGTTCCGTTGACTTGATCAAAACAGTATCGAATGTTGTTTCGATGCCTCAATATCTGTCAAAACAATCGCAATCTTTGCGACACCATATCGCCAAGATGCAAATCCCGAACACTCGCGCTGAGGCCCAAGACCAAACGATTAGCTATTTTGGATTTCTTCCGGCCGTGATGCTATACAACGGCTTCAACTACATATCAACGCCCTCGACGATTTCCTTTGCCGCGTGGAATTCATGGATCATGAACAAAGACGCGACGTATTTCCGCGAAGAGCAAGGCGCCCCCGAATATCTTCTATTTGATCTGGCCACCATCGATAATCGGCTTGTTGCACAAGATAGCTCATTAGCCCAATTGGAGATTCTGCATCGCTATACATCTGCAAGCGCTGAAAACGGGAATCTCCTCCTACGCAGGGCCACAGTAAAACCATCTTTCTCAATGCAGTCCGTTTCTACGCGAAGAGAACACCTTGGCGAATGGATCAACGTTCCGTCCGGTTCTCTTTTACCCCTCTGGGTAGAAATAACACTTCATAAAAGTTTTCTTTCTAAAGCGATATCTTTTTTTTACAAACCCCCACAGTATTCGATCGAACTTCAATTTCAAAACGGAAAGATCGAAATTTATCAATTTATTCCGGGAATGGCTGCGACCGGTTTTTTGCTGAACCCCTTAATAACCGGCAACCGTAATGCTCTAGCCGTTCGTTTTAATTCGGAGTACCAGCAATATCTTAATAACGCCAATCCGAGCCTTTCCAGAGTTGTCCGGTTTCGCATTAGGTGTGACCACTTGTCCTCTGTATCCAGCCGATATGCTTCAGTTAATTTTAAGGAGGTTCACGGATTAACTCTCGGATTCGACTCTGATATCGACAAATTCTACATGTTGAATGCTCAGCAATTCGGCTTTGATTTGCAACTAATTGATTACGCGTCACGCGAGATGATAACAAGCCCTTCAGCCTATGATCATCATTTTTACCAGTTTAGTGCACCAGCTTTTTTGACTATCAAAAAAAGCCCCGGGCGAAAAAAGCTCACAGCCTGGTACGCAGGCAGTACGGATGATATCGAGTTGTCAATTTCCTTAAAAACTGAGGACGGAAAGAGTCTTCTTCTAAAAAAAATGGCCATTCTCCCGGAAGAGTTTGCTAAAGAAAGCGAAGGGCGCTTTTTGGCCTGGGATACCCCTGAAGAAGAGGGAACCCTCATCCTGGCAATACAGCCTCTAGGCCCCCTAAGAGATCACAAGGTTTTAATCAGGAAGGTATCACTTCAAGATGTGTAATCTTGTTTTCAAGGCGTGCTCACTGCTTAGACCATGAGCTAAAATGATTAATCGGAGGGACTATGCTACTCAGCTTTGTTTTTTCGTTTAGAAACGAAGAGAAAAATCTCGCTGAGCTGGTTCGACGCGTAGCGGCCGTCGGTGCGACCATCAAAGACATGAGCTATGAGATGATCTTTGTGAACGATGATTCTACGGATAACTCCTTATCGCTCCTAAAATCACTGCAACGACAGCATCCTATTACCATTGTTAATATGTCGCGTAGATTTGGGGTGACGCCTT
>CAYQTU010000154.1:0-3088 GCA_964420575.1 uncultured bacterium | reverse complement strand
CGCAAGAACCTTCCTGCCAGTTGCTGGTGATCGCAAATGAGAATAATCCCTCTTATGTTTCGGGGGGAATGATGGGGCTTGCGGATATCCTTATCGTGACCGAAGACAGTTTAGCAATGATCTCTGAAGCGGTTGGAACAGGCAAGCGCGTTATTGTTTTAAGTTCCGGGCGGCAAGGCCTTCCTGATAAACACTATCGTTTTCACAAGATCCTTAGCGAACGCGGACTGGCAACCTTGATCCGTTTGGAAGATCTGGATAAAAAAATAGATAACATTCTTAACCAGCCACCGCTCCCTGTGGGGCATCATGAAAAAGAAGCTTTGCTCAAAAAATTAGAGGAACTTTTATGAAGGTCCTGCAGATGATCCCATCGCTGGAGCTCGGAGGTGTTGAGCGCGGGGTCGTGGACCTTGCCAGGGCGATGAAAAAAGAAGGGCATGAAACCGTTGTGATCTCGTCCGGAGGGTCTTTAGTGGCGGAACTTCAAAGGATGGGGATCCCGCATTACGGGTTACCTATTCACCAGAAATCCCTAAGCGCTTTATTCCTTGTTTCCCAGATCGCACATATTGCGGAAAGGGAACGTGTGGACATTATCCATGCCCGCAGCCGTGTGCCTGCATGGTTGGGATGGCTTGCTGCTCGAAAAACGGGGATTCCTTTTGTGACGACCTGTCACGGTTATTATTCTGAAAGTCCGCTTACCCATGTCATGGGTTGGGGGAAACGCGTGATCGTTCCTTCCCGCGCTGTCGGAAGGCATATGATCGATGATTTCAGAGTTACTCCGGACAAGATCCGTCTTATCCCTCGGGGGGTAGACCTTTCTCAGTTCAATTTTTCTCTTTCACGATTTGAAAAAAAAGAAGGACCTTTAAGGATCATCCATATCGGGAGATTCTCGCCGATCAAAGGGCAAGTGGAATTCCTAAAAGCGATCCATCTCTTAAGAAGCCGGCTTTCCCATTTTGAGGTCTGGCTTGTAGGTTCGGAAGGAAGGGGCAAACATAAATATACGGACCTGATCAAACGGACGATCCAACAATTCGGGCTTGAAAGTTGTGTGAAACTTTTGGGTCCTTCGCGGGACATTCCCCATCTACTTGCTCAGTCTGATCTCCTTGTGATGTCTACGTTGATTCCGGAAGCTTTTGGACGGGTTCTGATCGAAGCCGGAGCGGTCGGAACGCCTGTGATCGCTACCCAGATCGGGGGAATTCTGGATGTGATCGATCACAATGAAAATGGGCTTCTTTTCCCTCCCCGGAATGTTCCGGCCATGGCGGATGCGATGTATGTTCTCTTGACGGACCGGGAGAAAGCCAAGCTTTTTGCCGAACGGCTCCGGAAAAAGATCGAAAAAGAGTTTACGCTTGAACAGATGGTCCGGAAAAATATAGAAGTCTATCAAGAGGTTCGGAAAAAGAAAAAGATCCTCATCATTAAACTGGGTGCTATGGGCGATCTTGTCCTTTCTGTCCCGAGCCTCCGTATGATCCGGAATCGTTTTCCAGAGGCTTCGATCACTTTACTGGCGGATAAAAAGTTAGCGCCCATTTTAGGCGCTTGTCCTTATCTGAACGACATGATCCTGATCGACCGGAAGAAACTCGCCCAACCGCTTTATTTTTTGAAGGTTTCAAAAAGGATCCGTCAGGAAGGGTTTGATCTTTCTGTGGATTTCCAAAATAATAAATGGACCTATCTTCTCGCTTATTTAGGAGGGGTCGTCCAGCGTTTTGGGTTCGCCAGGAAAGGTTTTGGATTTCTATTGAACCGCCCGGATAAAACTTTTGATATCGCAGATTCTCCGATCCGGCATCAATTCCGAATCCTTTCCAAGCTGGGGGTCCAGAAATTGGATGAGCATCTTGAACTTTGGCCTCCTCCGGCGAGCTTGGAAAGAATAAAAGAACTGCTCGGGACACTTGGCCCCGATGCAAATACCAAATTCATCGGTTTCGTCATGGGCTCAAGCCCAAATTGGCCGAGCAAACGTTGGCCGCTTGCTTCTTTTCAAAAACTTGCCGAAAGACTTTTAGCTGTCGGGGATCACCGTATTATTCTGATCGGATCACCCGGCGAAACGGATCTTTGCGAAGCTTTTCAGAGTGTCCCCCCGGAAAAAGTATTGAACTTGATCGGAAAGACTTCCTTGGAAGACTTGCCGGCTCTCTTTAAATACCTTCATCTGGTTATTACCGGAGATACAGCCCCTTTGCATGTAGCAGCCGCTATGGGAGTTCCGACCGTTGCTTTCTTTGGCCCTACGGACCCGAAACGTCATGCTCCTCCGGTCAAAAATATCGTAACGCTTTCCCGTCATCTGCAATGCCAACCTTGCTATGATGGGATCTGTAAAGAAGAAGACAAACAAGCCTGTTTAACCCACATTCCTGTTGATGAAGTTTTCGAGACTTGTCAGAGGTTCTTGAGCCGATGAAAATCCTTGTCTTTATGAAAAACTGGCTGGGGGATGTTCTTTTCCAGCTGCCGGCTATTGAATTGATCAAAATCCGTTATCCGGAGTCAGAGATCTTCTGTATCGCTCCGGAGCGTTGCCGTGAGATCCTCGAAGCCCATCCGGCCGTTTCCGGGTTCATTCCGTTTGATGAAAAAACAACCCATCGCCCGTTATTCTCAAAATGGGGATTCATCCGCCAACTTCGAAAAACAGGGCCTTGGGAAGAAGGGTATCTTTTCCACCGTTCTAAAACCCGGGCAATGATCTTTTTTTGGGCGGGGGTCAAAAAACGGATTGGATATGCAAAAAGAAGATCTCTTTTCTTGACCCAAGCTGTTCCCGAACCTTTTGAGTCTTTACACCACGTGGATTATGTGATGGCTTTGATGCATGCCGCGGGTTTTCAGGTCCCTCAAAAACCGCAATACCGCTTTTACTACAAGCAAGAAGATCAAAAGATCGCGCTTAGCCTCTTAGCGGAGCATGGATTGCAAAAGAAAGGTTCTTTTGTTTGTTTCCATCTTGGTGCGAATTGGGAAGTTAAACGCTGGCCCATGGAGCATTTTTCGATTTTAGCGGAGCAGATCCATGCTCATTGGCGGCTCCCGATTGTCGTAACAG
>CAYQTU010000153.1:0-3138 GCA_964420575.1 uncultured bacterium | reverse complement strand
CAAGATCACGCCGCTCATTATCGCGGCATCACTTATTGTCGGAGCTTTTGCGGTGATGAACCTTCCGCGCGAAGAAGAGCCTCAGATCTCGGTCCCGATGTTCGATATTTTTGTCTCTTACCCTGGCGCAGATTCCAAAGAAGTCGAGCAACGGATCGTGACGTTGGGAGAACGGAAGCTCTGGGAGATCCCGGGGGTGGAGTATATCTATTCCACGATCGAGCCGGACGGCGCCATGATCATCGTCCGTTTCAAGGTCGGGGAAGACGTGGAAAAAAGCCTGATCAAACTTTATACAAAAGTCTATTCGAACCTGGATTTCCTTCCGCAAGGCGCGACGCAGCCTTTTATCAAGGTCCGCTCGATCGATGATGTGCCGATCCTTACGCTGACGTTTCACAGTAAAGACAAAGATCCGGTCGCGCTTCGCAAGACCGTGGCCAATGTCCAAAATATTATTAATGCGATCCCGGACGTTTCCGAAACCCATATTACCGGTGGCCGTAAACGCCAGTTCCAGGTCTTTTTTGATGAAGAAAAAATGAAAGCGCGATTGCTGAACCCCCTGGAGATCACACAACTTATCCGCTCGGCCAATGTCAAACAGAATGCCGGTCATCTTGAAAGCGCTCCGCAATTGGAACATGTCGAAGCGAATTCTTTTTTCAGGACCAAAACGGATCTGGAAAATCTGGTGATCAGCGTGAGCGGCGGAAGTGTCGTGACCCTTGGGGATATTGCGAAAGTATTGGACGGGCCGGATGAAGAAGAGCGGTCCGCAGAGATCTTTTTTGGGCCTGCTTCTCAGGCCCAGGACCCAGGCCCCTTCGAGGCGGTAACGCTTGCGGTCTCAAAACGCAAGGGCTCCAACGCTTCACATCTTGCGGAGGTGATCTTGCATGCGATCCGTGAACTTCCCGAAGCCACGCTCCCTAAAGACATTGAAATGACCGTGACGCGCAATTACGGAGAGACCGCAAAAGAAAAATCCGACGAGCTTTTATTCCATATGGCGATCGCAGTCTTTGGTGTAAGTATTTTGATCGCCTGGTCGCTCGGCAAAAGGGAATCCGGTGTGGTGGCGATCGCGATCCCGATGACTTTGGCGCTTACACTTGCGACTTTTTATTTCCTGGGATTTACACTGAACCGGATCACGCTTTTTGCCCTGATCTTTTCGATCGGGATCCTGGTCGATGACCCGATCGTGGATGTGGAAAATATTGTCCGCCATCTGCGGCTTCCGGACAATAAAGGGAAATCTATCCTGGAGATCACAATCGATGCCGTCAATGAGGTCCGGAGCCCTTTGATTCTCGCGACCCTAACCGTGATCGCAGCAATCCTCCCGATGGCTTTCGTACGTGGCCTGATGGGGCCTTATATGAGGCCGATCCCGATCGGCGCAAGTGCGGCGATGATGTTCTCCATGGCCGTGGCGTTTATTGCGACCCCGTGGGCGGCTTATCAGATCCTCGGCCGCGCTTTTGCTCAAGGAAAATTGAAAGCTCATCACGAAGGTGAAAAAGAGGATTTTCTGACGCATCTTTACCGTTCTTACATGAACCCGCTTATTTTTAAACCTAAGGTCCGTAAAGGGTTTTTGATCGGGCTGGGCGGATTGCTTGTGCTTGCGGTCCTGCTCGTACCGTTCAAGCTGGTGCGGGTCAAAATGCTTCCCTTTGATAATAAGAACGAATTCCAGGTCATCCTGAACATGCCGGACGGTACGCCCGTTGCCAGGACCCGCGAAGCGATCCTGGAGATCGCGGAATACCTGAGAACGGTTCCTGAGGTGAAGGATATCGAGATGTATGTGGGCTGTGCGGCCCCGTATAATTTCAACGGTCTTGTCCGTCATTATTTCCTGCGTTCCAAACCTCATCAGGCCGATCTTCAGGTGAATCTTGCGGGGAAACATCAAAGAAAACGGCAAAGCCATGATATTGCCAAAACCGTACGGCCGAAGATCCATGAGATCGTCAAAAGATACGGTGGGCATGTCCAGGTCGCGGAAGTTCCGCCCGGGCCTCCGGTGTTGTCGACTTTGGTCCTTGAGATCTACGGGCCTACGCTCCAGGGGCAGACCGAGCTCGCGAAAAAGATCGAAGCGCTTCTTGCTTCCAGCGAAGGTGTCACGGACATCGATACGTATGTGCAGTCTCCTGAAAAACTCGACCGCTTGCGGATCAATACCCAAAAAGCTTCGCTGAACGGGATCCCGGTCTCTCAGATCGCAGAAGTTATCGCGACCGCGGTCGGCGGAAAGACGGTGGATCTCGCGCACTTATCCGAAGAGTACGAACCCGTCGAGATCCTTTTAAGGCTTCCGAAAGAAAAAAGAAGGACGCTCGAAGATGTTCTCGATATAACGCTTCTTTCCCGTTACGGAAGTCCGATTCCGGTCCGCGAACTTGTGAATCTCGAGAAGGACGCTAAAGACCTTACGATCTACCATAAGAACTTGATGCGCGTTTCTTATGTGATCGCGGATGTCGCGGGACGCTATGAAAGCCCGGTCTATGCGATCCTGAAACTTAAAAAAGAGATCGCTCAAATACCGGCGCCTGAAAACCACGAGAACCAAAAGACCTTGGACCAGATCTTTACCGAACAGCCGCGGAACACGGACCGTTGGACCGTCAAATGGGACGGAGAATGGCAGATCACTTATGAAGTGTTCCGGGACCTTGGGATCGCATTTGCCTTCGTACTGCTTTTGATCTATGTGCTTGTGGTGGGCTGGTTCCAGTCGTTCAAGACGCCCTGGATCATCATGCTCCCGATCCCGCTCACCTTGATCGGGATCCTGCCCGCGCATTGGCTTTTCGGAGTGTTCTTTACCGCGACCTCAATGATCGGCATGATCGCCGGAGCCGGGATCGTGGTCCGGAACTCGATCATTCTGGTGGATTTTATCGAACTCCGGCGCGCTGAAGGGATGCCGCTCGAAGAAGCGGTGATCGATGCCGGCGCGAAACGGTTCCGTCCGATGCTTTTGACGGCCGCCGCGGTGGTTGTCGGCGCCTCGGTCATTTTATTTGATCCGATCTTTCAAGGGCTTGCCGTGGCGCTTATGGCGGGGGAGATCGCTTCAACGATCCTTTCGCGCACTGCGGTGCCGGTCTTCTATTATTT
>CAYQTU010000152.1:0-3181 GCA_964420575.1 uncultured bacterium | reverse complement strand
TCCGCTGGTGGTCGCTGAGTATTATGACCTTCTTGAAGGGGTCGGGGATATAGATGATTCTAACAAACTTCGCACGGCGTCACGGGAAGGCATTCTTTCCAAAAAATCCTTTCTGGATTTTTTAAATGTTCGTTTTTTGGTCTCAGACCAAAAACTGTCGGATCTGCCCTTCCGCTTGCTGGAAGAAGAAAACGGTTATTTTTTATATGAAAATACCCAATCGATGCCGCGAGCCTTTTTGGTAGGACAGTCTCAGGATATTGATTTTCAAAGTTTTGCCTCCATGATCCGATCTGGGAAGTTCAACCCAAGGCGGTGGGTCTATCTTATGCAAAAGAATGAAGGCGGTTCGATGCCTCTGGCGGTAAAAGATTATTATCATCCGGTGGAGATCTTGGAAGACCGTGATGCGATCGCTCGATTCAAGTTTAGGTCTGAGCGGCCGGTGTATATGGTGATGAGCGATCTTTACTATCCGGGTTGGAAGGCCTATAAAAACGGTGTTGAAGTGCCGATGTTAAAAGCCAACGGGGCTTTTCGTGCTATTGCATTGTCTGAACCGGGTTCTTATGATATTGAGCTTCGTTATGAGCCGATTTGGAAGAAATTCGTAGTGCCGTCGGCTGTATTGCTGGTGTTTTGCATGCTTATGCCATTGGGGCAGAGAGGGTGGAGATCAAATGGTTTTCAGAAGAGAGCGGTGTAAGTCATGATGTGGCTGATTCTGATTTTATCTTTTTTGATCAAGTTACCTTTCTGCGGAAAGCCGATGGTGGGGTATTTCGGCAGCTATCAGGCGATCAATGCCATGATGGGGCAGATGATGGTTCATGGGCCGTGGCAGAATTTTCTGGCGCCCCGAACGTTTGTGCTTTTTAACGGCGAGCCGAGTTTTCATTTAATCTATTATCCGCTGGGGGCTTTTTTTGCCGCCCTTTTGAAGCTTTTAATGGGAGGCGATCTTGTTTTTTGGGGGCATTTCCAATCTGCCGTGTTTATGGCCGCCTCGGGTCTTATTTTTTATGATTTGGTCCTGAAGATTCACGGTAAAGAGATCGCGCGAACAGCACTGTTGGTCTTTTGTTTTTTGCCTATGAATCTTGCGATGGGGATCAGCCTTCAGAATGAGTCGGTCGCTTTGTTTTTCTTGCTGGCCGCCACACGTCTTGTTCTATCTGCCGGAGTTCTGTCGGCTTTCATGGCCGGGATTTTATTTTCGGTCGCCTTAACGGCGCGGCTTCATTTTCTTTCGTTGTTGCCCCTTTTCTTCTATTTCTGGTTCAGCGAAAAGAAAAAACCGTATCATTTTTTCCTTTTCTTGATGGGGGTTATCATCCCTGTTGCTCTATGTTTCGGTTATTTTTACACGGTCGAACAAGCTCAGCCTAGCGCGGTGATGACCAGTCTTTTTATGCAGTCGAAAGAAGGGCGGATCTTGGCACAACCGTGGATCTTGCAGAAAGCTTTTTACGGGCGTCTCTATGAAATTTTAGCGGGAAATTGGGTAACGCCGATTCTATTGCCTTTTGTGCTTCTCGGGATGCCGTCTCTTTCAAAGCGTGGTGCGGTTTGGGGGGTCTGGCTCTGTTCGGCGGCTGCCGTGATTTTGATATTGCCTCAAAAGGTTTATGATCATCCTTTTTATCTTATCGGAACCTTACCGGCCGCTGCGGCGTTGATTGCCCTGGGGTATGAAATGATTAAACCACAGCTTTCAAAAACCATTCGGCTGCTTTTTTGGCTGGTTTTTCTCGGTTTGAGTATGCGCTATTATGTGCCGGTGGCTTTTTCAGGAGGTGCCGACAAAGAACTGATCCCGAGGATCGGGCGGACCGTACAGCAGATCGCAGGTCCCCAGGATTACATCATTGCCTCGCACGGTTCTTCGCCGGACCTTCTTTACTATTGTAACCGTTTGGGTTGGGGGTTTGACCTGAATATGCGCCGGGAAGCTTATGCGCAAAGCGCGATCCTCCGGCAACAAAAAGCGTATCAGGAGGGTTATGGTGATTTAGTGGTTTGGCTTGAAAAATTGCGTTCTGATGGCGGGCGGTATTTTGTTGTCTCGGAGCCGAATACGTTCCGCTCGAAGGAATTTTTTTATCGTTATGTTTCGAAGCATTACAAGGAATTGTCCGTTCCCAGCGAAAAGTTCTATATTTTTGACCTTAAGGAAAAAGCCTGATGAAAACTTTGATCGTGATCCCGACCTATAACGAAAAGGATAATATCCTTCGTCTGTTGGAGCGGGTATTAAAAATTGACTCTGGGCTTGAAGTGCTTGTGGTGGATGATAATTCTCCGGATGGTACGGCGGGGTTGGTGGAACAATTCAGGCGCAAGCATCCGCGGGTCCATCTTTTGAATCGTCCGCAGAAGCAGGGAATCGGTCCTGCCTATATTGCAGGTTTTAAATGGGGTCTTGCCCGTCCTTACGATGCTTTTATGGAAATGGATGCGGACCTTTCTCATCGTCCCCGCTATCTTCCGAAATTTCTAGAGAACATTAAAAAATTTGATCTCGTGGTTGGGTCCCGGTGGATGAAAGGGGGAAGGATCGCGAATTGGCCGTTATCTCGGGTGCTGTTAAGCCGTATGGCGAGTTTGTATTGCAAACTGATCTTGTGGGTGCCTGTGGCCGATATGACCGCCGGCTTTGTCTGTTACCGGCGTTCGGTTTTGGAAGGGGTGAACCTTGATGGCATTCATTCGGATGGTTATTGTTTCCAGATCGAAATGAAATACCGTGCCCTTCTTAAAGGTTTTACGATCAAAGAGATCCCCATTCTTTTTACGGATCGAAGGGTTGGAAGTTCCAAGATCTCTAGGCGCATTGTGTTCGAAGCCTTGCTTGTGACATGGCTGCTTCGCTTTAAGAAACGGAACCTGATCGGTGAAAGGACATCCAAGACGCCCGGCAAATTTTTCTCTTTCTTTTTTATGTTATGGGTGATCTGCGTGGTCTTCTTCTATTTTTGGGGGATCTGGAGGTCTAAACTTGGTTAATCTTGCCCCTCAAATTCTTGCAACGGCATCCGCGGTGTGGCTGGCGTTAGTGGCCACTTTTTGGGGCGACTGGATCCTTCGTAAGCTTGATTTTCAATTTGAATCAACTTCCGAGCGCTTGGCATTCAGCCTGTGTCTGGGGTTCGGGACCTTTGGGGTGCTTTTGGCCGTTGCG
>CAYQTU010000151.1:0-3202 GCA_964420575.1 uncultured bacterium | reverse complement strand
GTTCGGGAGGGATGACAATCTCCTGCGCATTTCCGCTAAAGGAAGTAGTCCTTTGAGCAGAGGCCGAGGCAAGAGGATTGGTCGCAGTCCCTCCGCGAACATAAGATGATTGCGAGTAAGGATGGGCTAACGCCTGAGAAGGAAAAAACAGGAGCTCAGAGACAATGAATATCATAGCCGTAGACAGACTGATTGCCCGTAAGAGGACACACGCAGACATAATTTTCTTAAGAGTAGATTGCAACTTCATTTGCCTCGGCCTAATTGAGTTTTTAAAATGATTTTAAAAAAGTTAACACATCAACGCAAATCTTCAAGTTGCTCCAATAGAACTGAACTGAAATTTAGGAAGATCTTTAATATAGAGGGAATAAACTGAGATAAATAAGCGGATGTTATAAATTGCTATATTAAGTTATTACGATCTATCTATCACTTCTGTTCCTTAAAAAAATTCACTACATTTTCAGCTACTCTTAAATTAATCCCCGGAATAGCAGATAACTGACGGCGATCCGCTCGTTTCAAAACCTGAACGGAATCAAAATGTTCTAGAAGGATCTTTTTGCGCTTTGCCCCGATTCCCGGGATTTGATCCAGAACGGATCTTTGCATCAGTTTTTCTTTTAACGAACGGTGAAAGGTGATGGCAAAGCGGTGTGCTTCATCTCTTACTTTTTGTAAAAGATGCAGCCCTGCCGAACCTGTCGGCAGAAAGATTTCCTTGGAAAATTTCGTGGAGTAAACTTTTTCAAAACGTTTGGCAATGGAGATCAACTCTATCGAATCCATTCCTTCTTTCCGGAGCACCCGCTGGGCTACGTTAAGATGCCCCTTTCCCCCGTCGATCATGATGAGATCCGGGATAAAGCTCTCCCGGCCTTCTTTGATCCCGCGAAGCATCCGCGTCAACGCTTCTGCGATCATAGCATAATCATTGATCGTTGAGACCCCTTTGATCTTATAACGGCGATAACCCCACTTATCGGGTAATTCCCGGTAAAAACTCACTTTTGACGCCACGGCTTCATTTCCCTGGATGTTCGAAACATCAAAGCAGACCACCCTGGCCGGGATCCTGTCCATCCTCAAAGCCCTTTTCAATTCCAACGTCGCAGACAACCCCACACCTTGGCCTAAAGATCGTCCTATGACTTTTTTCTTTTGAAGCCGGCTTAAGGCATCGATCTGTTCCTTAAAAAATTGTGCATCTTCGAATCGAAGCTCCCGGCTGGCTTTTTTCATGCGCTCGATCAGGTACTCCATAAAGCTTTTCTTCCCGCCTCCCAAAAAATCTTTGACCTCTTTGATCAATTGATCATATTCCGATTTAATTTCAGGCCTGATACAGGGAGCCAAGCATTGCCCGATATGATAATAGAGACAAGCCGTTTTGGGTAAAAGCTGGCATTTACGGATAGGGAAAAGGCTATGGATCAGATCCACCGCCTGGCGTAAAAGCTTTGCGTCCGTATAAGGGCCGTAATAATCCGCATACCGGTCGATTTTTTGTCGGGTGATCGATAGGCGCGGGAAAAGCTCTTTCGTGATTTTAAGCATGGGAAAGCTTTTATCATCCTTGAGCTCCTGATTGTATTTCGGCTGATATTTACGGATCAGTTGCGCTTCCAAAAGCAAAGCATCCACTTCAGTAGGGGTTTGGATATAATCAATATCACGAACCCGCTCCATGAGAATAACGGTCTTAGGGAGGATCCCCCGACCCCGAAAGTACGAAAGAACTCTTTTTCTTAATGACTTCGCCTTGCCGACATAAAGGATTTCCCCTGATTCGTTTTTCATCAAATAAACGCCCGGGGTCAAGGGTATTTTATTTACAAATAAACGCAATTGCTTCTTAGGGTCATGATTAGAATGGGGTGTTTTTTTTCTGGCAGAAATCGGCATGGCTAATTATGCTTTGCGGGCATTCATTTTCCTGTTTTTAATCCAGTTCAATGCTTCTTGGGCCTCGGGAACGCGACAGATCAAACACAACCCGAGATAGCTTAAAGCAGCGATCGCAATGCTCCCCAAAACTTGGATGAGGCGGATCTTTGTGCTTGCGCCGTTCAAAAATCCTCTTAAGAGCTCCCAGCTAAAATAGCAAACCACTGCCATGGCTAAAGAGGCGGCTAAGATCCGCAAAAAGGATTTAAGCACTTCGCGGAACGGAAATTCATCGACTTTTTTAGGATAAAAGTAGATCAACTGTATGAGCTGGATGATCCCGGAAATGGATGTCCCGAGAGCCAAGCCGGCTTCTTTAAAAGGGATCATCAGGATCAGATTAAATCCTAAATTAGAGATCAGAGCGACCACTGACGTACGCATCGGGGTTTTTGAATCATGCGCCGCATAAAAACCGCTCGCGATGATCTTTTGGCCTGCGTAAGCAAAGAGCCCAATACTATATCCGATCAGAACAGCTGCGCTGCGCGTTGTTGAAACCGCATCAAATTCTCCCCTCTCAAAAAGCATTTGGATAATGGGTTTTGCTAAAACAATAAGTCCGACAGAAGAAGGGATAATGATAAAAAAAGTGCTCCGCAAAGCAAAGGAAAGCGTCTTCCGGGACGCTTCTTTTTGCCCACCGGCAACTTGCTGAGCAAGCATCGGCAAAAGAGCCGTCCCCATCGCGATCGCAAAAACCCCTAAAGGGAATTGCATGAGTCGATTACCATACCAGAGGCTTGAGTTCGCCCCAGGGCCGATCATCATCCCCAAAGTCATATCCACCGTAATATTAATCTGCACCACCGCAAAGGTCATAATAACCGGAAGCAAAAGTTTCCAGACCCGCTGCAGCCCCGGATATCCGACATCCCAGATCCATTGAAGCTTAAAGCCGATCCGCTTAAGCGGGATCCACTGACAGGCAATGTATAACACACCCGATAAAAGAAGCGCATAGCAAAGAAAATGCACTTGCGGGACATAATCAGGACCGGTCATGATAGGCGCCAGGAAAACAGCCGTAATCCAAATAATATCCAAAATGATCGGCGCTAGTGCTGGAGATAAAAAATGCCGGTGGCTGTTCAGCACCCCCATCCCCAGAGCATAGAAAGCGACGAACCACAGGTAAGGAAAAGTTACGCGCATGAGGCTCAAAGTAAGAGAAACCGTTGCGGAGAGATTAGGGATCCTCATGAGAAGGGTCAAGATGCCTTCCACTAAAAGGATAAACACTAAAAGGGCG
>CAYQTU010000150.1:0-3209 GCA_964420575.1 uncultured bacterium | reverse complement strand
ATCCCCGATCACGGCCAGTCCTCCTGCCATATCGCCGTAGAGCGTGCAATACCCCATCGCCAGTTCGGATTTATTCCCCGTGGTCAAAAGAAGCCGATTCTCATCATTGGAGAGGAACATGAGTTCCATCCCACGCAACCGGGCCTGAAGATTTTCCATCGCAAGTGTGATTTTGCCTTTGGGAGGGATCTCTTCGCCAGCCTTCCGTTTTTGATCCCAATAAGCACGCAGCAGATACTCATATTTTTTTCGGATCGGATTAACTCGAAATTCGATCCCCAGCCGCCTCGCAAGCTCCCGAGAATCTTGCCAACTCCCTTTTGAAGAATACGTCCCGGGCATAGTGACCCCTTTAACAGCTTTTGAACCAAGAGCGTCAACCGCAAGGGTCGCGACAAGCGCCGAATCGATCCCGCCGCTCAAGCCGACAAGTGCTTTATGGAACCCGTTCTTCCGGAAATAATCACGGATCCCCATGACCAATGCTTTATAAACTTCTTTGGTCTTTCCCGTCCAATCCGGGATAGGAACAGGATAGGGTTCTTTCTGGCTCGGCTGCCAATCAAAAAAGAAGAGACCCTCGGAAAATGCCGGGGCACGGAAAAGCATCCGGCCTTTGGCATCTACAAATAGACTTCGTCCATCAAAAAGAAGGTCGTCCTGACCGCCCACTTGATTGACATACAATAGAGGAACGCGGTAACGGCCCGCATGCTTTTTAAGAAGCACATCTCGGATCTCGGCGACACCACGATAATAAGGGGATGAGGAAATGTTAATGACAAAATCTGCTTTTTTATTTTTAAGTTCCATCAAAGGTTTAAGTTCATACCGCTCATCCCAAATATCCTCACAGATGGTCAGCCCGATCCGCCGGTTCCGCCATTTCACGACCCGGCTTTCATGTCCGGCTTCAAAGAAGATCCTCTCCAAAAAAACATCATACGTCGGCAAAAGACGCTTATATTGCTCCGAGCGGACTTTCCCCTTTTCGATCCAAGCGACGGCATTGTAACTTGAATAACCGTTCCCTCCGGGTTTAATAAAGCCCAGTACAACCGCAATTTTTTTTCCGGCTGTTGACCGTGCGATCCGGCCGAGAGATTTGATCCCTTCTTGCAAAAACCGTTTTTTATTAGCCAAGTCCCATACGGGATACCCGCTGAGCGCAAGTTCCGGGAAAACGATAAGATCTGCACCTTTTTTTTCGGCTTGAGCGATCCAAGAGATGATCTTCCGGCTGTTCTGGGCATAATCCCCTACCGTAGGGTTCATTTGTGCAATAGCAAGATGTAATGTTTTTCTCATAGTTGAGGCAGTATACCATGAAGTTTTGGCACAAAAAAGGCCATCCCTCGGAAGGAATGGCCTTTTCCCTATTCAGAAAAAAGATTATGCGGATTTCTCGATGGCTTGGACCGCTTCGTAAGTGGTCTGCAACATGATCTCGATACTGATATCGATCGCACCGTTCACAGGTTGCTCTTCTCCGACCACCACGATCCGGCCATTGGCCAAGAGCGCCGCCGCGAGATAGGCGTTAAGCAACTGGCTTTGCGTCACTGTCTTTGTCGGTCTGATCTGGATCAAGTTACGGTCCCGCGTCGTAAGACCTAATTCTTTCACTTTCCGGTCTACGATCGTGTTCACATCATCTGTTGTGACTTCGATCAGGTCCCCGAACGTCGCTTTGGCAGCATCCGCTTCCGCAGCACTGCTGACGCGCACCACGACATCACGGTTCGGTAACTTGGCTAAGCGGCCTTCTTTATTCGTGAAGAGATCGGTCAGTAATTTCGCATCATATTTTGCAATATAAAAACCTTTATCCTGGGCCGTGGTCGGTGCAAGATCGATTCCGTATTTATCTTTCAGAATCTGAATGATCTGCGCGGTTAGTCGCTCTTCTAAACCTAAAGCACGGATCGAGCGGATATCCTGGATCATAAGCGAAAATCTCTGTTCGGTTGTTGATTCCAAGGCAGCGCTGACCCTCATTAGTTCTTCCTGCATGGCGATATCTTTAGAAACTACCGCAGAAGCTTGAGCCCTACGTCCCTCCGGACGAACCGGCAGTTCATGGACTTGTTCCGCTTCTTGATCCAGCATTTTCAAGATAAGGTTTCGAACTTCAGTGCTCGGCAAAAGAATCGGATTGACCTGAGCTTCACGGCTTATAATACCGACTTTGTATTGATTTTTAGCCGCAACAGAGGCCGCCCCTTCTTGATTCAGCTGAGTGTATTGAAGCATAAGCGCTCCTATCCGCTTCGCTCCGACAAAAACATCATACCGGCCGTAAATAACTTCAGATGCCCATAGCGGCATCGCACTTACCGGCATGATGCGTAAAACGACCGGCTCCTGAGTTGAAGCTATGTTGCCGAGCGGGATTTCTTTGAGCAATTCCACCATAACGATATCTGTGCTTTTGACGGCCTTCGCCTCAGGACGAAGGGTTTGCGTAGCGGTCTTGGCCGATCCCCCGGTTTGAGCCGCAATCGCCGCAGTAGCAAGTTGTTGCGTGGTTTCCGCCAAAGCCTGTTTGCGCGTTTCTTCTTCAGTTAACGCAAGCTTTTGTTTAGCGTCCAATTCCCGAAGATAGGTATTCACTTCATCCGGAGTCGCCATTTCCAGTTTTTGCTGAACTGCCGCCGGAGCATTTAAATGAATTGAAGTCGAAGTTACATTCCCGGCCGAATCAAAAAGATTGATCAGGACCGTGTCGTCCTCTTTTGAAGGGGCCTGGGTGACTGTTCCCAACACTCCGTCCACTTTAACAAAAGTTCCGTTCCGAAGATTATTCCGGGTTCCGAGCGTTCGAGCTTCCGGCCTTATTACGGAAGCGCGCAGATCAATAACCGCTTTTTCGATCTGCGCTGTCCGGAGATCCGTCAAAGGAAGCATGGAAGCAACATTCTCTAAAAATTGCATTAAGAGATTCTTGCCTTCCGTTTCAGACACGGAACCCACTTTTGACAACTCGTCGATCCGGGATTCAGTCATCGTGCTGATGAGCTCTGGTTTTATGTTCAGGATCCCCGCTGTTTCAAGCCACCCCTGCCCTCCCGGGAAGAAATCGCTTCGTGCACGCGAACGCGGCACAAGATAGATCTCATTTTGGCGTTGGATCACGGTATGCGGGATATTTTTCGATTTTAACATTTCGATATAATTGGCCGCAAAACGGGTCAAGGCTTCCTGATCTG
>CAYQTU010000149.1:0-3241 GCA_964420575.1 uncultured bacterium | reverse complement strand
ATTCTGGCTCAAGGGCTTATGAGTCAAAAGCAATTGGAAAAAGCATTAAAACTGGAAAATATCGTTCAAGCCCCGCGTTAGACCCATCAGCGCAACTCAAGAGAAGGTCTTGGGTTACAAAAAATAAAAATCTCTAACTTTTTAATTTTCATTCTTATTTAAGGTCTGTAAAGAAGGGCCAGTCTTGCCCTTCAATTAAATAACGAAAAAACTTGAGGTTAAAAGTTTTTTTGATATAATGAGCCCCCAACTTTAGAGGCCATCAGTATTTATAAAGAATTCGGCGGCTTTTAAGCCGCCTTTATTTTGTCTGGTTTCCAATAAAGATTTCAAAAGCTATAAGGAGGATTATTAAACTTTGTCACCGATAACTATTAAAAATCTGCTTGAAGCCGGTGTCCACTTCGGACATCAAACCCAGCGTTGGAACCCGAAAATGAAAAAATACATTTTTGGGGAACGCAATGGGATTTATATCATCAACCTTGAACTGACCCTCACGTGTCTTGAAAAAGCCCTCCAATTCCTGAAGCAGGTCGCCTCTGAAGGGAAGACGGTCCTTTTTGTCGGGACCAAGAAGCAGGCCCAGGAACCCATGAAACTTGCCGCCGAGCAAGCCGGGATGCCTTATGTCAACCAGCGCTGGCTCGGGGGGATGTTGACGAATTTTGAAACCGTTCGTCGCTCCGTTAAAAAACTGGACTCCATTGACCAAATGGAACGGGAAGGCAACTTTCAATTCGTTACAAAAAAAGAAGCGGGAATGCTCAAGAAAGAGCGTGAGCGGTTGATCAAAAATCTTTCGGGTGTCCGTGAAATGCGGAAACTGCCCGGGGCCGTATTCGTCATTGATTCAGAAGCGGAGAAGATCGCGATTCTTGAAGCTAAAAAGCTCGGGATCCCGGTCGTGGCGGTACTCGACACCAATGCCAATCCTGATGAAGTAGATTATCCTGTTCCGGGGAATGATGATGCGATTAAGGCGATCAAGCTCTTTTGTGAGTCAGTTTCTACCGCGGTGCTGGAAGGCCGGAGAGAGTATGAAAAAATCGCCGCGGAAAAGGTGGCCGAAGCGGAACGTATTGAGGCCGCGGTTGAAGTGGCGGGCGAAATCGCAGGGACTAGCGACGAACCTAAAGTGGTAGAAGAGATCATCGAAGAGATCGTTCCGAAAAAGGTGATCGAGGTCATTCAGGAAAAAGAAGTCAAAGGAAAAGCCAAAAAGGCCGTCCGGAAAAAAGAACCGGGTGAAATTTAACCGATCAAAGGATTTATGAACATGGCGACTGCTAAATTGAACAGTGCGGATCTCATGAAGCTTCGGGAATTAACAGGAGCCGGCATGATGGATTGTAAGCAGGCCCTTCAGGATGCCGGGGGCGATTTGAAGGAAGCGCAGAACATTATTCGCAAAAAAGGTCTTGATATCGCGAAAAAGAAATCGACCCGCGAAGCTAAAGAAGGACAGATCATTTCCTATATCCATGCGGGCGGGAAATTAGGCGTGTTGGTTGAGATCAATTGCGAAAGCGATTTTGTGGCTAAAAATGAGACTTTTCAGGTCTTTGCCCGTGATATTGCCATGCAGATCGCGGCAGCGCATCCGCTCTATGTCAGCCCGGAAGATATTCCTGAAAGCGAAATGAAAAAAGAAAAAGAAGCCTTTTTGGATCAAGTTAAAGGGAAGCCTGAAGCGGTTCAGAACAAGATCCTGGAAGGAAAGCTTGCCAAGCGTTATGAAGACATTTGTTTGCTTAACCAGAAGTTCATTAAAGATGATGCCAGAACCGTTCAGGAACTTTTGACCGAAGCGGTCGCTAAGATCGGGGAAAATATTGTGATCCGCCGTTTTGTGCGTTTTGAGGTCGGCGGAAATATGAATTAAGCTTTTCAACATCATAGGTTATACATCCTGCACCATGAAAAAGCCTATCTACAAGCGCATTGTACTGAAACTTTCCGGGGAGGCCCTCCAAGGGAATCGTGGTTTTGGGATCGATGCGGATATCGTGGCCTCGATCGCCCAGCAAATCAAAGATGTCCGCAGTTTAGGCGTTGATGTGGTTTGCGTGATCGGAGGCGGAAATTTTTTCCGCGGGGTTGAGGGGGAAAAAGGCGGTATTGATCGTGCTGCTGCGGATTATATCGGAATGCTCGCGACGATCATGAACGGTTTGGTCATGTCTGATGCCTTGGAAAAGATCGGTGTCCACACGCGGGTCCAATCAGCTCTAGAGATCCGGGCCCTTTGCGAACCTTATATCCGCCGCCGGGCAATGAGGCATCTTGAAAAAGGTCGAGTGGTGATCTTTGTAGCCGGCACCGGCAATCCTTATTTTACGACGGATACGGCCGCGGCGTTGCGGGCAGTTGAAATGAACGCAGATGTGATTCTGAAGGCGACTAAAGTAGACGGCGTTTATGATAAAGATCCGGTCAAACATAAAAATGCCAGAAAGTTTTCGAAATTGAACTATTTGGACGTGATTAAAAAACAGCTTGGGGTGATGGACACGACGGCAACATCCCTTTGCATGGATAATAAGTTGCCTATCGTCGTTTTCAATCTTAAACAATCAGGGAATATCCGCCGGGTCGTTTTGGGGGAGAAGATCGGTACGGTCGTTTCCTGAAAGAGGGGAGAAAGATATGGCTGAGATCGCTGATGTAAAAAAAATCACTGATGAAATGCGGAAAAAAATGAACAAGAGCGTTGAAGCCACGAAAAAAGAATTCCAAAATTTTTGTACCGGACGCGCGTCGATCGCTCTTGTGGAGGGGATCCAGGCGGATTATTACAATACGCCGACGCCGCTGAAAAATTTAGGATCGATCTCGACTCCGGATCCCAAAACGATCGCGATCCAGCCGTGGGATGCGACCGCGATTAATGATATCGAGCGGGCGATCTTGAAATCCGAATTGGGATTGACCCCTGTAAATGACGGAAAAGTGATCCGGATCCAGATCCCGCCTTTGACGGAAGAAAGACGCGCAGAACTCAGCCGGGTCGTTAAAAAAGTCGCAGAAGAAGGCCGTGTGGCCGTTCGTAACGCAAGGCATGAAGCGATCGAGCAGGTCAAAAAGCTCGAAAAAGCAAAAACGATCCCTGAAGATAATTCCCATGCTGCACAAAAAGAGATCCAAAAGGTCACGGATCAGCTGGTTGCGCAGATCGAAGAAGCTTTAAAGCATAAAGAAACCGAGATCCACGCGATCTAATTTCCCGCTCAATACGTGG
>CAYQTU010000148.1:1340-3279 GCA_964420575.1 uncultured bacterium | reverse complement strand
AAATTGTAATATTTGGGTTATCAAGAAGATCGAAAGGATCAAAAAACACGAAAGTACGGCGGTTTGTATAGGGATCCTTTTCCAAAAAGAAGCTTCGCTTTTCCGTTGCCGCAGTTCACAAAAAAACCAATATACAAATAGAAATCCGACAGTAATTAGGCATGTTGATTTGGTAAAGAATGCCAAAATTAAAAAAATGACCGAAAGCATCCTCTCAGTAAACGTTTTCCCCCGGACCATCCCCCAATAGACGGCTGCGGTCAGGTTAAGCATCATTAAAAGATCAATGCGATAGATCAATCCCCAATGATAAATATCCGGGGATATAAAAAAGCAAAAAAAGATTACCCCTGCGGGAATGATTTTCTTTGTCCGTTCATAAACGATCTTGAAAAAAATCCCGGCGGTCAATAACGAAGCGATTAAGCTGACGAGACGTCCGGCAGCCAAACCCCAATTCGTTAAAAAGTGTACTCCCATCGTCAAAAGATAAAAAAGAGGCGGATACGATGTGGGGATATACGGCCAATGGAAATAATCGGGATATAGACCAAACCGTGAGCTTATTGCAACCGAGGCCCACATTGCCCCTTCAACAACATTGACGCTGTAAGGATGCGATAAAAGGAGTGAGGCTTGATAAAGAAAAAGACAGAAATTCCCCACTAAAAGAAGCCCGGTAAGGGTCTCAAGTATTCGGCTGAAAAAAACCGGGAGAAAATTCTTCATATTCATGAATGCTTTCCTGCACCGCTTTGTTTCGGCGCATAGATAAGAACGTATTGGTAAAATCCCGCATGCAGCCGTTTGCAATGGATCAGATCATAATGTTTCCCGATCCTGTCCATCATCTCCCGCGTAAGCCGCAGCAGACTCCATTCATCCCAAGTTTCCTCATTCGTTGGATCAACGCGCAAGAGGATCGTATTAAATTCTTGACGTTCAATGGACCTTAGAAAATCCCGCTGGTCCCATAGGCCTTTATAGACCAACATGGTCATCCCAAAAGGGTCGAGATAGATTTCTTCATGGTTTAAAAGCGGCCATTGACCGTCATCGGCAAATATCTTTCCCCCACGCTGCTTGAGGATCTGATTCACTTTTTCCGTATCTTGAACACGCAACGTACTCAGGTTTAAATAGGTCACCCCCCAGCAGAAAAGATAAAATCCGACGGTAAAGATCCCCAACGCGGTCATGGCTCGAAGGAAATTAAACCAACGATCAGCATCATGCTTCGGGTCAAGCAAAAAACCCATAAAAAACGCGGAACCCAGCGTCAGCGCGGTTGCGAACTCAATCGCAAAATTCGGAGCTGTACCGGTTCGCCAGATACAAAGGTACTCTAAAAACGAAAAAATAAGATAGCCACTTAAAAAAAGATTTTCCCGGAAAAGATTGAAACGAGGATAAAAATAACCCAACCCTCCGATCAAAAATAAAAAAGGAGAGGTGTAAAAGAACCATTGAAAATTATCGGCCTGAATCATGCCAAAAGGCAAATAAGTATAACGGACAATATGGTTAAAAAATTCACCTTGAGTTTGGACATTCAGATAAATAAAACTTGAAAAAACAAGAATGAGGAATAAACCAAAAGCCCGCAGTCCGTCACGATTCTTAGTCCAGCACAAATGCACCAAAATGGTCAGCGGAACAGCGAAAAGAGCATGTTTAGTGTAAACGCCGATCCAAAGCGGAAAGATATAAAGGTACCGAAGTATCCGGGACTTTTGTTTTTGGAAACGCAAATAAAAATACATCCCCAACAGCATAAAAAAGACACCCAGAATATCGACACGGACACGAAGCTGCCAAGTTAAAACAAGCGGCATGGAAAAATAAAGGGCCGCAGTTAATCCGACCACGCGCCAAGATTGTTTCCAAAATCGAAGCAAAGCGCTTAACATGATCACTGTCCCCAAACAACCTAGAACGG
>CAYQTU010000148.1:0-1330 GCA_964420575.1 uncultured bacterium | reverse complement strand
AAATCTGCTGGGGGAACTCCGGATGAATCAATCGCGAAAGGATCCAAAGATAGACCGGAGGATAACAGACTTGAAGATAAGGGGGGGCCTGAATATTGCGATAAATCTCAAGCCCCTTGGCTAACCGCCAAGAAAGATTTGCCACAATACTTTCAGCATCCTCTAGCGCCAAGGGATAAGAAAAAAGAGCGGGTAAATAAATCAAAAACCGATAGAAGGCAAAAAAAGAAAAAAGAATGATCGCTGTCTTCAAAAAAACATTCGCCCAATTTTTTTTGATCTTCATACGCTTTCCGATCTCAAGTCTTGACCTTTAAATTGATAAATATTCCATAATTGGCGGTCATAGTGCCTCAAAGGGGAATAAAATGTAACTTTTTTCTTATAACAATCCTCTATAAGAAAAGGGAAAAATGGAACATCCTGGTAATAACGATCAACCGCAACAAGATAAGGATAGTCCCCTCTCCGGATCGAAGCGATAAAACCCCCAGGGTCCCAATACCCGAGCGTAGCAAGTGTCCCCATAGTATAAGGCTCAAAAACAGGCACCTTTCCGGCTGCCAGCCCTATACTAAAATCTTCCACAAGAACATTCTTGGGGGTATTTTTTAGCGTCCATGCGATCCTGTCTTTAACTATTTTATCGCGAAGATAAAAATCAGAATCGCCGATCCGCATATTGCAAAAATGAGTCTGGGCCCCCTGAAAAGAGAACGCAACGGCCGTTAAAAGAATAAAATTCTTAAAAATATTTTTGTAAAGACCGCCTGCCTTTATCCTCTTCATTTCCATCGCCAACATAAAAAAAAGCCACAAGTAAGTTTCAAGGACATAATTAGAATCCGAACCGACTCGACTCCCGGCAAGAATAACATGGCCTAACAATGACACGACTATACCGAGGCAGCCAAAAGATTCGGAAACGGTTATTTCCTTGTGTCGAAGTTTGATAAGAGATCCTACCGCAATAAAGAGAAGGAGCGGAGCCGCATAATAGACAAAATCTTGGAACAACTGTATGCCTTTACGGAAATTAAACTGCGTGATCTTGGACATGAGCCCGAAAATATTGAATAAAAATCGTCCCTGTGTAACGTTTTGCAATATTAAAATCAACATAATCATACTCAGCGAAAAGAAACCGAGAACGCCTAGTGTTTGCCACGGGATTTTTTGAACAGTTCTGGCGTGAAATTTTTTCTGAGAGAATTCTTCATAACCCCAAAAAGAAAAAAGGATCAGAAGGCTGGTCAAACACATCTGTTTTGTAAAAAGAGCGCATAACAGGAATAAAGATGAGATGATCTTATTCGGCAAAACAGGCTTC
>CAYQTU010000147.1:0-3286 GCA_964420575.1 uncultured bacterium | reverse complement strand
GAGCGGGCGGATTACGGAGTGATCCCGATCGAGAATTCGATCGAGGGAGCAGTGAGCCATACCCTCGATATGTTCATTGATTCGGAATTGAAGATCTGTTCGGAAATCTATTTTGAAATTTCTCACAATTTGATGTCCAATGTCCCACAAATGCGTCAGATCAAACGGGTTTATTCAAAGGCTGAAGTCTTCGGACAGTGCCGGATGTGGCTGGAATCCCATCTACATCATGCAGAATTAATGGAGTCATCGAGTACATCTGCGGCGGCACAGCGTGCACAAAAAGAAGATGGGGCTGCGGCGATCGGTTCAAAGCTGGCGGCAACGCTTTACAATCTTCCGATCTTGGCTGAAGCGATCCAGGATTTTTCTCAGAATGTAACGCGTTTTCTTGTGATCTCGAGGCAGATCCCCAAACCCACCCGGAGTGACAAGACCTCAATGATCGTCTCGATCCGGGATAAAGTAGGCGCCCTTTATGAGATGCTTATGCCGATCCGCAAATACCGGGTCAACATGACCAAGATCGAATCCCGTCCGTCGAAAAAGAAGGCATGGGATTATTACTTCTTTATTGATTTTGAAGGTCATGTCAATGATCCGCGGATCAAAAAAATGCTGGCCGAGATGGAAAAGAAAGTAAAATTCATTAAGGTCTTAGGGTCCTATCCGACGGCCTCAATGCCGGCTTAATGGAAAACCATGACACAGAAGCCACTTTTTAAAAAACATATCCAGGACATCCGTCCTTATGAGCCCGGGAAACCGATTAAAGAGCTTCAGCGGGAGCATGAGATCCGGCGCGTGATCAAATTAGCTTCCAATGAAAATCCTCTTGGGCCTTCGGGGAAAGCGATCCGTGCTATGCGTAAAGCGATCTCTGAGGTGCATCTTTATCCGGAGGGGAATTGTTATTACCTTTTGAACCGTCTCGCGAAAGAGCTTGAGATCGATCCTGAGAATCTGATTTTCGGGAATGGCTCCAATGAGATCATCGAACTGATCGCTCGCGGATTTCTTTCGGAAGGAGAGGAAGTGCTCTCTTCGGAGACGACCTTTCTGGTTTATCCGATTCTCACGCAAGTTTGTGGAGGGAAATTTCGCGCCGTTCCGATGAAGGATTACCGTTATGATCTTCAGGGGATCCTGGATGCGATCACTCCAAAGACAAAGATCATTTTTATCGCGAATCCCAATAACCCGACCGGGACTTATGTGACAGCGCAAGAAGTCGAGGAGTTTCTCTCCAAAGTTCCCGAGCACATCCTGGTTTGTTTTGACGAAGCGTATGTGGATTTTGTCGAGGCACAGGATTTCCCAAGAATGCTTTCTTACATCAAAAATGAAAGACCGAACGTGATTGTCCTTCGGACCTTTTCTAAATCGTACGGGCTTGCAGGCCTCCGGATCGGTTATGGAGCAGCCTCTAAAGAGATGGTGGCTTATCTTCACAAGGTGCGTCAACCGTTCAATGTGAATTCTTTGGCCCAAGTTGCAGCAACGGCGGCGTTGGATGATAAATTCTTCCTGTGGCGGACTAAATGGCTTGTGGTCCGAGGCCGGAAGTTTTTTTACCGTAAGTTAGAAAAAATAGGGTTAAAATATCTACCCAGCCAAGCTAATTTTATTCTGGTGAACATGGGGCGTAATGGGATGGATGTTTACAATGAATTATTACGGCAGGGCATTATTGTCCGGCCCATGGTGGCCTATGGGCTTCCGGAATGGCTGCGCGTGACCATCGGCCGGAGAAGTCAAAATGTGCAGTTGATCCGTTCACTTAAAGCTTATTTTGCAAAAGAAGGAAAAAATCCATGATCATTGTCCTCAAAAAGACAGCCACGCCTAAAGAGATCGAACATATTTGTGATAAAGTTCGTGAACTCGGCCTTACTCCGAATGTCTCGCGAGGGGTTGAGCGGACGGTCATTGGAGTGATCGGTGATGAGGAAAAGCTTCAAGTCCAGCCTCTCGAGGTTTTCCCCGGCGTTGAGTCGGTCATGCCGATCCTTCGACCGTATAAATTGGCCAGCCGGGATTATAAGGCCGAAAACACGGAATTTGAGATGTCTAATGGAGTGGTCGTCGGAGGTAAAAAGATCGTTGTGATGGCCGGTCCGTGTTCGGTGGAGAGCCGGGAACTGCTTTTGGAAAATGCCAAAGCTGTTAAAAAAGCCGGTGCCACATTCCTTCGCGGCGGAGCTTTTAAGCCCAGGACTTCACCTTATTCTTTCCAGGGATTAGGAGAAGAGGGGCTGAAGTATTTGCGCGAAGTTGCAGATGAAGTCGGCTTATTGGTTGTGACCGAAGTTATGGATACGCGTCAAGTGGAACTCGTATCCCAATATGCGGACATGCTTCAGATCGGAGCTCGCAACATGCAAAACTTCGATCTTCTTAAAGAATGCGGCATGACCAAAAAGCCGGTTCTTCTTAAAAGAGGCCTCAGTGCAACGGTCAAAGAACTGATCATGTCAGCAGAGTATTTGCTTTCGCGGGGAAATTTCAAGGTGATCCTCGGGGAACGGGGGATCCGTACTTTTGAAACGGCTACCCGGAACACCTTGGATTTGAATGCTATTCCGGTGATCAAAAAAGAGACCCATTTGCCGGTTCTTGTCGATCCGTCGCATGGGACAGGATACCGTGATTTTGTTGGCCCCATGGCGATGGCTGGGGTGGCGGCAGGTGCGGATGCGCTGATGATCGAAGTGCATCAAAATCCTGAAGAAGCTAAGAGCGACGGGGAACAATCCGTTCTGCCGGTACAGTTCGATGCGTTGATGAAAAAAGTCCGCCTGATCGCTCAAGCGGTAGGGCGTGAAATTTAGAGGCCCGGAGAACCATGCAAAACACTTTCCATAAGATCGCGATTGTAGGCTTGGGGTTAATGGGAGGCTCCCTTGCCGCTGTTTGCCGTAAGCGGTTTCCTAAAGCCCATATCGTTGGGATCACGCGGAACCCTAAAGCCCTTGCCTTTGCAAAATCAAAGAAATGGATCCATGAAGGCACGGATCAGATTAAAAAAGGGGTTCAAGACGCGGATGTGGTCATTTTATGCACACCCGTAAATGTTTTTTGGGCTCAACTCAAAATGATCGAACGGGTTTGTAAGAAAAAAGTTTTGGTCATGGATGTCGGTAGTGTTAAAGGCAGCGTGCTGAAGGAAGCCAACCGAAAAAAATGGAAGAGGCTGTCTTTTGTGGGAGTTCATCCCATGGTGGGATCCCACGAGCGTGGGATCGAAGCCGCTTGTCCTCACCTCTATGACGGAGGTTTGATCCTT
>CAYQTU010000146.1:0-3320 GCA_964420575.1 uncultured bacterium | reverse complement strand
CGACCCAAGTTCGGGGTATTCGCGCCTATTTATTGTCCGAGCGGCGTGGCCGCCTTCGGGCGCGATGTAGAATCTTCCAAACAAGTCTGGTCTTCCGTGGAAGGCTATCCCGGAGATTATGATTACCGGGAATTCTACCGGGATATCGGGTTTGAACTGGACTTTGATTATGTCCGCCCTTATATCACTCCGGATGGTTTGCGGGTCAATACTGGGATCAAATACCACAGGATCACGGGCGATACGGAAGATAAACAACCTTACGTACGTCGGAATGCGATGGAAAAAGCGGCGAGCCATGCGGGGAATTTCATGTTTAACCGAGAAAAACAGGTTGAACATCTCTATGATTTTATGGGTCGGAAACCGCTTATCGTAGCGCCGTACGATGCAGAGCTTTACGGGCATTGGTGGTATGAAGGTCCTGAATTCCTGAATTTTCTTATCCGGAAAATAGCCTATGATCAAAAAACGATCCGACTCATTGCTCCTTCTGATTATTTCAGGGAGTATCCGGTGAATCAAGTTTCAACCCCGTCTTTTTCGAGCTGGGGGTGGAAAGGGTACAGCGAAACCTGGCTTTCCGGATCGAACCACTGGATCTACCGGCATCTTCACAAAGCCTCGCTTCGTATGAGCGAACTTGCGCAACGGTTCCGGGGCCACAACGGGATGACCCAGCGGGCTTTGAAACAAGCGGCCCGGGAACTTTTTCTGGCGCAGTCGAGCGATTGGGCATTTATCATGCATACCGGCACTATGGTGCCTTATGCCGAAAAGCGCACGAAAGACCACCTGATCAATTTCACAAGGATTTATGAAGATCTGATCCATAATCGCTTGGATGAGAATTGGCTCGCAAAGATCGAAAGTCAGAATAATATTTTCCCCAATATCGATCATAATCTTTTTTAACCATTACTAATCCCTAAAACATAGAAAGGAATGCGGCATGCAGGAACAATATTACGCGATCGGTGAAACGGCAGGAAAGATCTATAAAGCTCTTGAACAAAAAGGGGAGCAAACCGTCAGCAAGGTCCAAAAAGAGATCGGCGTTTCGGATGAATCTCTTTTTAATCAAGCTATCGGTTGGTTAGCTCGAGAAAATAATATTAATTTCAACAAGATGGGCAAGACGCTGAAGATCTCTTTATTGTCTTGCAAAGCCTAAAGACAAAGCGTATGCCTAAAAAGGGAGAACAAGTAAGCGAAACCTTATTTAGATCTCACTTATTTTTTTATTTTTAGCATTTCATTCCGTCAAGAAAACGGTTAAAAAACCGATAATCTTAGCAGACAAGGGATGAATTCATATGATACGTAAACATCCGCACCTTTTAGAGCTTAATGCCTTTTTCTTTCTTTCCCGTATGTCCGTGAAATATGGGCGAAAACTTACTCTTTCCACTGTCCCGGATGAAGAGTGGCGGTGTTTTGCGGATCAAGGGTTTGACTATCTCTGGCTGATGGGGGTGTGGAAGCGAAGTCCGGGAGCTCGGGCCCATGCGCTCAATGAGCCGAATCTCCGCCATGCTTATGACCTCATCCTCCCACGCTGGAAAAATGAGGACGTCACGGGATCGCCTTATGCGATCTATACCTACGAATTAGATCCTTATCTGGGGGTCCATGAGGAACTCTTACAGTTGAAGATGAAATTGAACGGTATGGGAATGGGATTGGTTTTAGATTTTGTTCCCAACCATCTTGCATTTGATCATCCCTGGACGGTGGATCATCCGGAGCGTTTTGTCCAAGCCCGGCGAGAAACTCTTAAAGCTCACCCCGAATGGTTCTTTAAAACTGCGGAAGGTAAAAATCTGGCTCACGGCAGGGACCCTTATTTTCCGCCTTGGATCGATACCGCGCAGGTGAATTTCTGGTCCGAAGAGTTCCGTCAGGCCTTTTTAGGGGAGCTTCTGAAGATTGCTAAAGTGGCTGATGGGGTGCGCTGTGATATGGCAATGCTAGGACTCAACGATATTTTTGAAAAAGTATGGGGAGAGCATATCAAGAATAAACGGCCCGCCACCGAATTCTGGTCGGAAGTGATCCCGGCCGTAAAAAAGAAATCTCCGGGCTTTATTTTTATGGGAGAGGTTTATTGGGACTTGGAGTGGAATCTTCAACAAGTGGGTTTTGATTTCACTTATGACAAGCGTCTTTATGATCGTTTATTCTACGATTCGGCTCTATCCATCCGAGATCATCTTAAAGCGGAACTTTCTTTTCAAGACCGCTCGGTACGCTTTATTGAGAATCATGATGAAGAGCGGGCATCGGTCTCATTCGGCCGCAAAAAATCCCAGGCTGCCGGGATGGTCATGGCCACGATCCCCGGCCTCCGTTTTTTCTATGACGGACAAGCTGAAGGCCGGCGCATTCGCACGCCGGTCCATCTCAGACGAGAACCGACCGAAGCCGTTGATGCCGAGACCGCTGAAGTTTATCGCCGCCTTTTAAAATTTACGCATGATCCCGTGATCCATGAAGGGGAATGGCAGCTTTTGGAGGTTTCCCCGGCTTGGGAAGAAAGCGAAACCTATCAAGCTATTCTCGCTTGGCTGTGGCGTCAAGGGTCCTACTGGAAAATGGTCGTGATCAATTATTCGACGATCCGGGCCCAGGCCAGGATCCGTTTACCCGAAGCATTATGCAAAAGAGTCTTTATCCTTTTACGGGATGCACTTTCCGATAAGACTTATGAACGTTCGGGATCTGAATTGGAAAGCTCGGGACTTTATGTTGATCTGCCGGCATGGCAGGCGCATTTGTTTGATTTTACCGCATAAATTCATATAGCCTCCCCCAAAGACTTCGTAAAAAATTTAATCTCGTGCTTGGAGAGAAGCGTTTTATTTGCTAAGCTATAAAGGATTTTGGCTCTGAACGTTAGGAGGAAATGATGGCTCGGGCAAAGAAAAAAACTGAAGAATCCGAATCCAAGGAATTGTGGCACCTAGAGCACAAAGATATGACCAAGGATGGCCTCAAGGGATCTTTCAGTTCCAGCCTGCAATATGGATTAGCTAAGGACCGTTTTACCGCAACCTCTCATGATAATTTCATGGCGCTTGGAATGGCGCTCCGGGACCGGCTTGTGGAACGCTGGATCCTGACCCAACAGCGCTATCACAGCAAGAACCTCAAACGTGTTTATTACTTATCCTTAGAATTCTTGATCGGCCGATTGTTGGGGAATTATATTTTGAATCTTGGTTTGTGGGACAAGACCCAGCAAGCCCTTGAAGAATTCGGATTAGACCTTGAAAAGATTCGCAACGAAGAAGTAGATGCCGGTCTTGGGAATGGAGGTT
>CAYQTU010000145.1:946-3373 GCA_964420575.1 uncultured bacterium | reverse complement strand
CACGGGTATTGTGAGCCATAAGGTAGGGGGCGGGCTTTCCTGGGATATTACCGACCGCTTTACGATCAAGGGGGAAGGTCAATACACACATGCGACAGCCCGGGTTTATGACGATGCCGGGGCAAAAGCCTCTTTAAAATATTATTTCGGATAATGGATACTGAAAAAAAATCTCTCGCTATTGAGCATTTTATACCAGTCATGGCGGTCTTTGCCGTTATCGCTTCAACCACCTACCTTGTGGTGCGTGCCGTACTGCTGCACCGCGCAAAATACACTCCCATTGATGGAGGATTTGCGATCCTTTTGATCCTTGCCGAATCTTTCATTATGCTTCACAGTATTGGTTATACGATCAATGTTCTCCGCGCCCATCGCTATCGATCCTCGGGGAAAGAGGATCTGCTTCAACAAAAATATTTTGAAAAAGCTCCTCATATAGCGATTTTAGTACCTGCCAGACATGAGCCCCGTGAGATCCTGGAGAGGACCTTTATTTCGATCAACAACATAGATTATCCGAACAAAACGGTCTATTTTTTAGATGACAGCCTTGAGCCTTCTTATAAAAAAGAAGCGGAAGATATTGCGAAAGAACATCGCTTAGTGCTTTTCCGACGCACGAAACCCTGGCATGGTGCGAAGGCCGGGATCGTTAACGATTGTCTGGCCCAATTAACAGAAAAATATACCGTTGTTTTTGACGCGGACCAAAACCCGTTACCTGATTTTCTGAAAACATTAGTGCCGTTGATTGAAGCCAATGAAAAACTGGCTTTTATTCAAACCCCTCAATTTTATACCAATATCGAAACCAATCGAGTTGCCCGTGGCGCAGTGCTGCAGCAGGCTGTTTTTTATGAGTATATCTGCGAAGGGAAAGGCGTTTCGGACTCAATGTTCTGTTGCGGAACAAATGTGATCTTCCGGACCGAGGCTCTCAAGAAAGTCGGGGGGATGGATGAGTCCACCGTAACCGAGGATTTTGCGACCTCACTTAAGTTGCATACCCACGGTTATCGTTCGCTCTATTACAACCATGTTTATGCCTTTGGTATGGGGCCGGAAGATCTGATCGGATATTTTAAACAGCAGTTTCGGTGGGCGGCGGGGACGATCAGCGTCTTCAGGAAAGTGCTCGGTCAATTCTTTTTGAGGCCTTTTTCATTAAAGCCGGCTCAATGGGCGGAATATTTTCTTTCCAGCACCTATTACCTGGTGGGGATAGCATTTTTGATCTTGATCGCATGCCCGATCGTTTTTATTCTATTTAAAGTGCCATCCTTTTTTGCCGATCCTACGGTCTACTTTTTATCTTTCCTTCCTTACATCGTACTTTCCATGAGCGTTTTTTATATAGCGCTCAGAAGACGTCATTATCGACCGAAAGATCTTTTTTTAGGGCAACTGCTCGGAGCCGCGACTTTTTTTGTTTATATCAAAGCAGCTTTAGCGGGACTGTTGGGGATGAAACTCTCGTTTGGTGTAACCCCCAAAACGAATTCAGGGTCAGTCCCTCTTTGGGTGCTTTGGCCGCAGCTGGCCGTGATGCTGATTAACTTCATTGCTTTGATCTGGGCGGTGAACCGTTTTGTTTATGAGCATAACGAAGCGATCCTGATCAATGGGTTTTGGGCCAGTTACCACTTTTTGATCTTTTCCAGTATTTTTTATTTCAATCATAATCCGGCGAAAAAATGAAAAACATCGTTGCGCTTGTTTTTATCCTTGCAGTAGGGCTATTCGGATGCAATAAATCCGAGGAGCAAGGATGCGCTATCGGCGCTTTTCTGAGCGATCATCCTTCGGGGCAAGCGATCGAGGCTTTTGCGACAGACTATGGGAAAAAACCTTTTTTTGTCTTGATCTTTCTCGATTGGGGGAAATATCCCGATCCTCAAATGGTTCGCGAAGTTTATGAAACGGGTTCGGTCCTTATGGTCACATGGGAGCCCTGGAAGGCTATTCCCAAAACGGGTATAGATTATGATGCGATCCTTTCCGGAAAAGAAGACCCGTATATTCGTGAATTTGCCCGCCAATTAAAAGCTGTCCATAAACCTGTTTTTTTAAGATTTGCACATGAAATGAACGGAGATTGGTACCCTTGGGCCGGGCAAAAGATCGGCGGAGAAAAATACCAGAAGCTTTTTAAGTATCTTCGGAAGATCTTTAACGAAGAACAAGCCGTTAACGTCCAATGGGTCTTTTCTATAAATGCGGAGAACATTCCGGCAGGGAATAGATATGAGGCCTGCTATCCCGGGGATGACTATGTGGATTATATCGGTTTAGACGGATATAATTGGGGAACAACGCAGTCCTGGAGCAAATGGCGGACTTTTCAGGATATATTCTCCGGCATTTATAAAGATATCCAGCAACGTTATCCCAAGCCGATATTGATCTCGGAATTCGGCACCACGT
>CAYQTU010000145.1:0-936 GCA_964420575.1 uncultured bacterium | reverse complement strand
ATAAAGCCCGTTGGATTGAAGAAGCGTTGGCCTTTATAAAGAAAATGCCTGCGATCAAAGGGGCGGTTGTTTTTAACGTGGATAAAGAAACAGATTGGCGGTTTGAACCGGGTACGCCGAGCGGGAAAAAATTCAAAGAAGGGTTAGCAGCTCCTTATTTTAAAGGAGCTTCGGAAAAGTAAAAAATATGACCAAAAATGAGTTGCTGGATTTTTTAAAGCAATGTTTGAATGCAGAAGAAAAAGCCATTCCTTTGTATACTCAGCATCTTAGCAATACCCTTTTTCTTTCAGGATTTAAACCCGAGGAGCAAACGAAGATTAAAGAACTTCTTTTGTTGCTTCATCGAGAGTCGGAATTTCATGCGCGAACTTATCACCAGTTGATCGAAACGGTTCAAGGGGCTGAAGAGAATGTTTACTGAACAGGATTATCTCCACTACTTTGAGCAGATCGGCGCAGTAGAACGTAGAATGATCTATATGGTTAATAATGCCCTTGTGAAACTTAACAACCCTCAGGTCAGAGCTTCCCTCCGTAAAATAGCTGAAGATGAAGTAAGGCACTATTCTTATATTTTAGGCCTTTTTAAGGATCTCCTTGAACCTGGCAAGGCTATCGAGCATCGGATGAGCGCAAGAAGCCATTCTTTTGGCGAAGTGAATTTTAAAAAAACTTCTGACAATCATCCTGCCGGATTCAAAGGGTATTGCGCCAACATCTCTCTGGGGGGGATGTGTTTAGAATCGACTCAGTCTTTAAACGTAGGGGATGCTCTTGAGATCAAAATACGATTTTATGAACAACCGGATAAACTCGCAGAACATACAGGAAAGATCGCTTGGGTGAAAGAAGTCATCTCCGAGCTTTATGTTTACGGCGTTGAATTTAAGACTTAATTTCCCGCAAAAAGACAACGGATCCTGCCCTTTTAGG
>CAYQTU010000144.1:0-3470 GCA_964420575.1 uncultured bacterium | reverse complement strand
CCACAGCAGTTCCCCCATGAGATCATGCACATAATGCGACGGAAGATCGCGGTACATTTTGATCTCTTCCAGAATCACCGTTTTTTCCTTGACGAGTTCATCCGACTGGATCGAGGCGTTCAGGACCATATCCGAAAGCACTTCGAGAGACCGGGAATAATGTTCCTTCAATAACTTTGCAAAATAGCAGGTCACTTCTTCTCCCGTAAAGGCATTGAGGATACCGCCAACCCCTTCGATCTCTTCTTTGATCTGTCGGGTTGTCCTCTGGGCGGTCCCCTTAAAAAGCATGTGCTCTAAAAAATGCGATATCCCGGACAATCGACGAGACTCAAACCGTCCGCCGGTCTTGACCCAAACCGCAACAGCCGCAGAATCCCGGTTCGGCATGGGAACCGTCAAGACCCGCAATCCGTTTGATAGCGTCGTAAATTGATAATCCATAAGATCCTTTCGCTGTTCAATGACCCGCTGCTTGGCGGTCCAGATATCCCTGCAAAATCCGCTGAGCAGCTAGCTGGTCGATCACTTCTTTGCGTTTTTCCCGTCGGACATCCGCATCGATCAACATCCGCTCGACCTCCTTCGAGGATAACCGCTCATCCCACAATTCTATCGGAATGTTTAAACGCGTCTTAAGCCATTCTACTTCTTTGATCAATTTTTCAGCAGCCGGACCGATCGTCCCCTTTAAAGTCTTGGGGAGCCCGACAATGATCTTTCCCGCACGCTGTTCTTTGATAAGCTTTTCTAATTCCGCGGCAAGCTGTTCCCGTCCGCTTCGCAAGATCATCTTGAGCGGAAAAGCAATGGTAGTTCCCTCCGGAACCACCGCCACGCCTATCCGTTTTTCTCCAAAATCAAGTCCGATCAGCGCTGAACTCATGCGGTATGGACCGCTTGTGACATTTTCTCGATAAATCGCTCTGCCGTTGATGCGCCGCGTTTTAAATGTTCGATCACGGCACTTCCGACGATCACTCCATCACTCATTTTCGAAATTGCTTTAGCCTGCTCCGGAGTTGAAACACCAAACCCAACCAATATGGGTTTTGGGGTCATGCGTTTCAGTTTAGCTAAATGCGATCTGAGATCTCCGGGAAGAACCTTCCGAGTTCCAGTCACTCCCCGTAACGATACATAGTAAACAAATCCTTGCGAGTTTTGTACAAGTCTCTTCGACCGATCTTCCGCGGTTGTCGGGGCCACTAAATTAATAAAGCGGAGTTTGCGTTGACGACATTCTTTGTGAAATGCCTTTTCTTCTTCCAAAGGAAGATCCGGCACGATCAAACCGTCCACGCCTGCCCGGCACGCATCCCGCACAAACTCTTTTTCCCCATACGCAAAGACCGGATTCAAGTAACCAAAAAACACAATGGGGATCTTGCAGTTCTTGGAACGCAATTTTGCAACAAGCCTGAAAGCCTCCGCGATCGAAACGTTTTTTTTCAGCGCCCTCTCTGAGGAGTACTGGATCGTAGGACCGTCCGCCAACGGATCCGAGAACGGGAATCCCAGCTCGATAATATCCACGCCAGATCTTTCGGCAGATAAAATAAGCCGCTCTGTCGTACCAATGCTCGGGTAACCGAAAGTCAGAAAAATACAAAAAAGTTTCTTTTGCTTTTTCTTTTTCGCGTCTTTGATTTTAAAATCAAGCTGGTTTTTCATTTTTAAAGCCATGTCCTTCTAAGACCATTTCTAATCCAATTTTCGGGTAGAAAGAAAAATCCCGAACGCACGCATAAGAAATAAGCAAAAACAACCAAACTCAAAGCTATCCAGATAAGAATCCTGTTGTTTTGTCGACCTAAAACTTTTGAGTTAAAAATACCGGTAACGATCCCGATAAAAAAACTCGCTTTAAGACACCAGGGGAGATAACGAGTTATCTCATCAAGACTGATAAATTGAAATAGGAGCAAATGGCTACTCACTACCTCAAGCGCTCCAATCATTATTACAAATGAAAATATGAAGCCTTTGAAAAAATTGATTAAAAAATTTGCACCTGTTGCTTTTTGGCGGCCTAAGAAATCGCTCCACCTGTCCCCAAGCCAAGCCAAAAAAAATCCCAACAGCAACCAAAAAATCAGCTTCGCGTAAACAATTAAAATATTCGCTTTCAACATTACTTCCCTTCACCAACTAATTTTTAAGATCCGTGAGTGTTCACTAGCATCTACGAACAATTTAAAAAACACCACATCACTATTCATCGCCTGCCATTTTTGGTCTCAAAGACATTGTTGTACCGTATGGATATCTTTATCTCCGCGGCCTGAAAGGCAAATAACAACGACATCTGAACGTTTAGTCTTGGGCATCAGCTTAGGCAAATATCCAAGCGCATGCGCAGACTCCAAGGCCGGCATAATCCCCTCCTGTTTCGTTAGAAGATCAAATGCCGTTAAGGCCTGACGGTCCGTTACCGGCTCATAACAAACACGTCCCGAATCCTTAAGATAAGCATGTTCCGGCCCCACGGAAGGATAATCCAGCCCTGCGGAAATGGAGTGGGCAAGTTCAACTTGACCATTCTTATCTTGCAAGAGATAGCTTTTCATACCATGCAAGATCCCTGGCCGGCCTTTCGTCAACGAAGCCGCATGCCGTTTGGCCAATCCTTCTCCAGCCGCTTCCAAACCAATCATCTGGACCTTATGGTCCTTTAGGAAAGGATAAAAAAATCCAATAGAATTACTTCCGCCCCCCACGCAGGCAAGCAGGTAATCCGGAAGTTTTTTTGTTATCTTCAGGATCTGAACACGCGTTTCTTTTCCGATCACGGATTGAAAATCCCGAACCATAGCCGGATACGGATGAGGCCCCACCACCGAACCGATCATATAATGGGTATCTTCCACATGGGTCACCCAATCACGGATCGCTTCATTTGTCGCATCCTTTAAGGTCTGTGAACCGGAATAAACTGGGCGGACTTCAGCGCCGAGAAGTCTCATTTTATAAACATTCAAAGCTTGACGCTCCATATCCACGGCGCCCATGTAAACAACGCATTTCAGACCGAACACACAAGCCGCCGTTGCTGAAGCAACGCCATGCTGCCCTGCGCCGGTTTCTGCAACGATCCTTTTTTTACCAAGGCGTCTCGCTAAAAGTCCTTGAGCGAGAGTGTTATTGATCTTATGCGCTCCCGTATGAAGAAGATCTTCACGTTTGAGGAAGATCCTTCCGCGGCCAAAATACGCGGAAAGATTTTTGGCTTCATAAACTGGCGTCGGCCTTCCTGCATAGGTCTCGAGATAGGACTGAAGTTCTGCTCGGAATTTTTTTTCGCGCGCAATCTTCTGGAAAGCGACTGTTAATTCTTCACAGGCTTTAATCAAAGTCTCAGGAACATAGCGTCCCCCATAAAGGCCAAAATGACCTGCGCGATCCGGAAGTTTTTTCATACTTTAACCTCAGCAATATCTGAATTTTGAACCCACCCGCTCTCACCGTTC
>CAYQTU010000143.1:0-3520 GCA_964420575.1 uncultured bacterium | reverse complement strand
CAAATTCTGAGATTTTTTCGATCATGAATTCTCGGGCTTTTTTCGCTTGGTCTAAAAACTCCGCCGGGATATCTTGGGTCGTAAATTTTGCGCCCAGGCTGTCATCATCAAAAATATGTGCTTTCATCTCAACTAAGTCGATCACTCCGCGGAATTTTTCTTCACGTCCGATGGGGATCTGTATCGGAACCGCATTAGCTCCGAGCTGATCTCGCATCTGCTGGACGTTCTTTTCAAATTCTGCGCCTGTACGGTCCATTTTGTTGATAAAAGCGATGCGCGGCACATGATAGCGGTCCGCTTGACGCCATACGGTCTCTGACTGCGGCTCAACACCTTCAACCGCTCCGAAAACGGCTACACAACCATCTAAAACACGTAATGAACGCTCCACTTCGATCGTAAAATCCACGTGTCCTGGGGTATCAATCAAGTTAATGCGGCAATCTTTCCAAAAACAGGTTGTAGCGGCCGATGTGATCGTGATCCCGCGTTCCTGCTCTTGTTCCATCCAATCCATGACCGCAGTTCCCTCATGAACTTCTCCGATCTTATAGGTGCGGCCAGTATAGAACAGGATCCGTTCAGACGTGGTCGTTTTCCCGGCGTCAATATGCGCCGCGATACCGATATTACGGATCTTTTCTAATGGATAATGGATCTTTTTTTCTTCAGCCATAAAAATTACCAGCGATAATGAGCAAAAGCTCTGTTGGATTCTGCCATTTTATGAACGTCTTCTCTTTTTTTAATGGAAGAACCTGTTTTGTTATAACCATCTAAAATCTCTTGAGCCAGCTTCTCATGCATAGGCTTCCCCTTACGTTCCCGGGAATAAGTCCGGATCCAACGCAAAGCCAACGAGTATCCCCGTTCTTCAGGAACGCTTACGGGAACTTGATAGGTTGCGCCTCCAACGCGGCGAGACTTTGTCTCCAAGAGAGGACGCACATTATCTATGGCTTGGCGATAAACCTCAAGAGGTTCTTTTCCTGTTTTTTCTTTCACAATATCCAAAGCCCCGTAAACAATCCGTTCCGCAAGCGATTTTTTGCCGCATTCCATCACCACATTGATCAATTTAGCGACCAGAAGGTCCCCAAAACGCGGATCCGGTTGGATCCTTCTTTTTGCAGCGCGTCGTCTTCTCATGCTGTTTTACCCCCTTCTTTCGGGGTCTTGGCTCCGTATTTAGAACGTGATTTGGTCCGGTTAGCTACTCCTGCGGCATCCAGTTTCCCACGGACAATATGATAACGAACACCCGGAAGATCTTTTACGCGGCCACCCCTGACAAGAACGATCGAGTGCTCTTGCAAGTTGTGCCCTACGCCGGGGATATAAGCTGTGACTTCTTCTCCGTTCGTTAAACGCACACGGGCGATTTTACGAAGTGCGGAGTTCGGTTTTTTGGGGGTCTGTGTTCTGACAATTAAGCAAACCCCTTTCCGAAAAGGTGCATTGTGTAAAGCCGGGGATTTGGATTTCCCTTTAAAACCTTTTCTGCCAAAACGTATCAATTGATTAATCGTCGGCGCCATTATTCTTTCTCCTTCGAAGCGCTAGTTTCTTCTGTTTTCTTGACCGCTTCAGGATCCGGCAAAACATCGCTGATATCCTTGGTAAGCTCGATATCCTGATGCGTACGGAATCCCGTTCCCGCAGGGATCAAATGCCCCATAATGACATTTTCTTTCAAACCCTGCAGGTAATCCCGCTTCCCCGCCGATGCGGCTTCCGTAAGAACGCGTGTTGTTTCTTGGAAGCTTGCGGCTGAGATAAAACTGTCTGTGGTTAAAGAAGCCTTGGTGATCCCTAAAAGCACGGTCGTGGCTTTAGCGGGTTCTTTGCCTTTTTTAACCATTTTTGCGTTTTCTTCTGCAAATTTTATTTTTTCAACATGAGACCCTACGAGAAATTCCGTGTCCCCCGGATCTTCAATACGGACCTTACGGAGCATTTGACGCACGATCACTTCAACATGTTTATCGTTGAGCTTAACGCCCTGTAAACGATAAACTTCCTGGACCTCATCCACTAAATAGCTTTGCAGACTTCTCTCTCCCGAAACCCGCAAAATGTCTTGAGGAACGACCGGACCATCCACTAATTGCTGGCCGGCAATGACCTTGTCGCCTTTGTAAACGTTCAAGTGCTTACCGTGCGGGATAAGGTATTCTTTCGTCATTCCTGTCGGACTTTTAACAATGATTTTGCGCTGCCCCTTAACAATCTCTCCGATCTCCACAATACCGTCGATCTCCGAGATCACGGCAGGGTTTTTCGGTTTTCGTGCTTCAAAAAGTTCAGCCACACGAGGTAGACCGCCCGTAATATCGCGGGTTTTGGCGATCTTACGCGGCGTTTTAGCGAGCAAAGTACCGCCGGTGACCGATTGCCCGTCTTTCACCACAACGTGCGCTCCTGTCGGGATCGGATAAAATGCAAGGATCTCATCATTATTCCCAACAATGAGAAGTTGCGGATGCATATCTTCTTTATGCTCAATAATCACACGCTCGGTCATTCCGGTTGTAGCATCCACTTCTTCATTCATCGTCACGCCGGCTTTAATATCCTCGTAACGAACTTTTCCGGAAACCTCGGTTAAAATCGGGACTGTGTACGGGTCCCATTTTACGAAAATTTCGCCTTTTTTAACTTTTTCTCCGTCTTTATAGTGGATGATCGCACCTGACGGGATGGTATAACGTTCCAATTCACGGCCGGTCGGATCATGGAGTGAAAGCTGGCCGTTGCGGTTCAACACAACGATTTCGTTGGTCTTCGTCACCACGGTCTTTAAACTGTGATATTGCAGTGTCCCGTCATTGCGTGAACGATAATAAGATTGCTCGACAACACGAGACGCTGTTCCGCCGATATGGAACGTACGCATTGTCAGCTGCGTTCCAGGCTCGCCGATCGACTGCGCGGCAATGATCCCGACCGCTGTTCCTAACTCCGCAATCCGCCGAGTAGCAAGGTCGCGGCCATAGCATTTTGCACAGATCCCTTTAGGAGATTCACAGCATAATACAGAACGCACGCGGATTTTTTCGATCCCGGCCTCTTCAATTTTTTTCACGGTCTCTTCATCGATCAGATCCCCGGATTTTACGATCACATGGTCCGTGATCACATCCACAACGTTATCCAAAGCCACTCGCCCGAGAATGCGGTCGGACAAAGAAACAATGACTTCTTCGCCTTCATAAACAGGCTCCATCACGATCCCGTTCAGCGTCCCGCAATCTTCGGTATTGATGATCACGTCTTGGGCAACGTCTACCAAACGACGGGTCAAATAGCCGGAATCTGCCGTTTTAAGAGCCGTATCTGCCAAACCTTTACGTGCACCGTGAGTCGAAATAAAGTATTCGAGCACGGTCAATCCTTCACGGAAATTTGCCGTGATCGGACTTTCAATAATTTCACCCGACGGCTTAGCCATCAATCCGCGCATACCGGCCAGCTGACGGATCTGCTGTTTTGAACCACGGGCACCCGAATCAGCCAT
>CAYQTU010000142.1:0-3556 GCA_964420575.1 uncultured bacterium | reverse complement strand
AACCCGTTTTCAGGACTTCCCGGAGGGAGAATCGCCCCTGTCCTAAACCAAGTCGGATTTGTAAGCTTATTGACGATCTTGAATTCCCCTATAGGTGTTGAATTATTCTTGCCGGTAGCTACGGAATATTTTTTAATGGGTTTTCCATTGGCTGAGAGGATCAGGATATTTTTGGATTTACTGACAAAAATGCTAAAGGTCCCTTTATAAATCTTCAGCTTTTTCCCGGCATAGATCGTATCGTTTTTTAAATGGTTCAGTTTTTTGATCAATTCGACGGTGGTGTGATTTTCTTGGGCGATAACATAAAGGCTATCGCCGGGTTGAACCACATACAACAGGCTTCCTGGAGTTTCTTTTTTAGAAAATAAAGCTTCCCAATTTTGCTGCATTTCATTTCCCGTTGAGATTTTCGCTTGGGGCGTTTTCTTTTTTGAGGAGCCAGTCGATGAGTCGGACGCAAGATCCGGTGCCATGGTTTTTCCCTCAGGGGTCGTCATTGACGCCTCTTCGGGTTCTTCTTGTTTTTTTTCTTCAACGGTTAGGTCTATAGGCTGGGGAGTTTTATCCTCTAGCTCTGCCGGTTCTTGATGTTGCAATGGATCAAGCGCTTCGGTTTGAGAGGAGGTCTCTCCAGAAGCATTAGCCGACACCTGATCAACGGCATTTTCAACGGTGCTGGTGCCAGGCTCTGAAAACCCGCAAAAAGGGGATCCTAAAAACCATACTACTACAGCTATAAAACAAAAATATTTTTTCATTTACTCTCCTACCCGCAGATCACTACGGCAATAATAATACCGACCAGGGCCCCGGCGATCACTTCAAATGGTGTGTGCCCTAAAAGTTCTTTGACCCGTTTTTCAGGGACTTCGCGTTTTTCATAAAAGTCTTCCATCATATGGTTCAGGATCTGGGCTTGTCTCCCGAAATGACGCCGAACTCCTGCCGCATCAAACATCGTGATAAAGCATAAAATTAAAGCAATAAGGAACGGGATAGTGCGGAACCCGTAATAAAGGCCCACAACCGTTGCTAAACAAGCTACGGTAGCAGAATGCGCGCTAGGCATACCCCCGGTATCAAAAAGCCATCGAAAATCAAACTTCCTCTTAAGAATATTCCCGCGAACGATTTTGAGGAACTGGGCCAAAAACCAGCTCAAAAATACTGCAATAAAAGCTTTTTCAGGGCTAAACGGGGGAAGCAGAGGTGATGTCATATTTTTATACGACAATCCACAAAAGGTTTGACACTGTAATGATTTTATGATTTATTAACATAATAAATATGATTTATATTTAAAAGTCCTAAGCCCTTCGGGGCGTAAAGGTATTATTATAAGTTTCACCTATTAAAAAAGCAAGCTTCGTTTGTGAGGGGTTTTACCGCAATGATACGAATCAAAAGCGCTTTTAGTCTGGGGATCCATGCTTTTCCTGTAGATATCGAAGTGGATATTAGCCGGGGATTGCCTCAGTTGCTCGTGGTGGGTCTCCCAGATACAGGGATCAAAGAATCTAGGGAAAGAATTCGTGCTGCAATCAAAAACAGCGGCTACGACATCCCCCCAGAAAAAATCACGATCAACTTAGCCCCTGCAGACATTAAAAAAGAAGGGGCTATCTTTGACCTCCCCATCGCTTTAGGGATCTTGGCTTGTCACGGGATCATTCCACGCGAAAAGTTAAAGGATCATATTTTTCTTGGGGAATTGGCTTTGGACGGCGCGCTTCGACCCGCAAAAGGGGTTATTGCTATCACTGGTAATTTTAAAAACCACTCTTTTGTTGTTCCGCACGAAAGCGCTAAAGAAGCCGCCCTCGCCAAAGAAGCGGACATTTATGCGGTTCAAACCCTTCGGGAAGCTGTGGATTTTCTTCTAGATGAGTTAACTTTAAAGCCTTTTGAGAAAAACCTTTCATTTTCAGACCGGTTCCCGAATCAAAGAAGTTCTTTGGATTTTTCTGAAGTTAAAGGGCAGAAAGCTGCAAAACGAGCGCTTGAGATCGCCGTGGCAGGGAATCACAAAATCCTTTTGATCGGGCCTCCTGGCGGGGGTAAAACGATGCTCGCCAAACGGGTTCCAACGATCTTGCCTTCTTTGGATTTTGACGAGGCTCTGGAAATCACCAAGATCCATAGTGTGGCCGGACTCATCCCGGAAGGACAAGGCTTGCTCTATGAAAGACCATTCCGTTCTCCTCATTACACCTCTTCGGCGGTATCGCTTACAGGAGGCGGATCATACCCAAAACCTGGCGAAATGTCATTGGCTCATGGAGGTGTTCTTTTTTTGGATGAATTCCCTGAATTCCGGAGAGATGCTTTGGAATCGCTCCGCGGTCCATTAGAAGACGGCTGCATCACCGTTTCTAGGGCAAAAACACAGGTCACTTACCCGGCTAATTTTCTTTTGATCTCCGCCATGAACCCATGTCCGTGCGGGCATCTTTCAGATCCTAAAAGATCATGTCGCTGCTCTCTCGGGCAGATCCAAAAATATCAGTCAAAAGTTTCCGGCCCTATTCTGGACAGAATGGATATTCAGATCGAAGTTCCCCCATTATCTTACGCTGTGCTTTCAGATCCAACGGCCGCTGAAAGTTCAGAAAATATCCGCGCCCGAGTGGAACAGTGCCGGAAGATCCAAAATCAACGCTACCGCCATAAACCTTACAAGACCAATGCTCATATGAGCCCAAAAGATATTAAAGAGTTCGCCTCTCCCGATTCTCAAGGCCGAAGGCTCATCGAAATGGCCATGAAGGAACTGCATTTTTCAGCCCGGTCCTATTATAAGATTCTTAAGATTGCGCGAACGATTGCGGACCTCATCGGTGGCGAGCAGATCCAGTCCGAACATATCGCAGAAGCCATTCAATATCGTTCGCTCGATCGGCAATGGCTGGCTTAAATTAAATTTTAAATATCAAACAAATTTTAGTTCCTTATAAATTTTCATAGCTTTTCTTATCCTAAAGGGGTTATAACTTTTAAAAACAATTTAGCTGAAATAGGGCGTTTGTTTGCATTTTTTTCTCTATAGGAGTATACTTTTTTTAGAGATTTAGGAAGTGTGTTTTGAATACTGCTTTTTGAATAAAAGTTATTTTTTACCCACTTTTTTAAGGGGGTTGGGCTATGGCAACGCCTACATCTAATCCAGTAACTGCCCATATGAAAAAGAGAGCATCAAAGATGGAACAAAATTCCCAGACCCAAAAAAAGAAAATATTGATCGTTGAAGATGAATACAGCGCAAGCAAGTTTTTATCCCTGCGTCTTACCAAGTTAGGCTTTCAGGTGTCCGCGGCCATAGACGGTCTTACGGGTCTTAAAGAAGCTACGGAAAACATCCCCGATTTAATCATTCTGGATCTGATGATCCCTCAACTCCCCGGCGAAGAAGTTTGCAAAGCGATCCGGGAAAATCTCGACGAGCGGATCTCGAAAATCCCGATTATCATGCTTACCGGGAAGGATTCTGAAGTCGACAGGATCGTCGGCAAAGTAATCGGGGCCGGCCGGGTCGCCGCTATTGGCAAAATCACCG
>CAYQTU010000141.1:0-3576 GCA_964420575.1 uncultured bacterium | reverse complement strand
CGGCGGCCACCAAGCTTCCTGAAGCTGAGTCGCGCTGGAATGCCGATAAACTGGTCGATCTGATCCGGGATGAGGTGACGGCTAAAGTGCAGGAAAAGAAAATGATCGAAGAAAAACGGATCGCGATCCTTAAGGAACTCAAAGGAGACGTTTGGGTCCGTCAGGAAGGAAAGATCCGGAAAGCCGAAGAAGGGATGCTGCTGGCGTTAGGCGATATTATTAAAACGGATAAAACAGGAGCAGTCACGGTGGTGCTTGCTGACGGAAAAGTCGGGACCGTGAATATTTTTGAAGAGAGCCTTTTTAAAGTGGGAAAAGCCGAAGTGGATCCAGATACGGGTGCCCGGAATACGCTTCTTGATCTGGCTTTGGGCAGGATCCTGGTCCATGCTCAAAAACTGGACGGGAAATCCAAATTTGAAGTCCGGACCCCGACCGCGCTTACCGGAGTTCGCGGAACCACGTTCGAAGTCAGTGTTGAAAAGACCCTCAACGCCTGATCTTCTCAATCCCTTTTGGGATCAAAAGAAAACAAGACCAAGAACCATAAGAAAAATGCGCTCCACATCGCGCAGCCCCAATAGGCAAGGAAAGGGATCGCTGCGTTAAGCGTCAATGAAACCGCCGCGATCCAGACCCCCCACAAAAGGGATTTTTGTGCGGTGGTTTTGGGGGTGTTTTTTCCGATCAAAAACAGCGCCGCTAAGAACAACAAATAGATCACGGTATAATGATGGATCTGAGTGACCGGTGAAATAAAGAGCATCAACATCGGGAAGAGGGAATATTCTGCCAATAGCCGTATCGGATTTTCCAAAGGGGTTTTCCGGGATAAATTTTTAAGCCAAATCCAAAAGACACCAAAAAGCCCCAAGCCAAAAGTGACCCAACGCACCCCGAAATTCGTTCCTGCGGCAAAAGAATTTTCCGACGGCCAGACCCACCGCGTCAGTACAGCGTAGAAAGATTGGTTATCGGAAGCAAAAGGAGTATAAAGTTCGCCCCAAAGATAGTTCTGTCGGGCGGCATCTGTTGTGCTCACCTTCATGAGGTCGTTCCATAACATCAAATAATCCCAATTCTTCATGAATCCCAAAGACCAGGAAGGGATCAGGACAAAAAATACGAGGAAACCTATGAGCGAACTGAAAAGGATCTTCCATTCTTTTTTAATGAAGAAGAAGAATAGAAGAAAAGCTAAAGGACTTGTTTTGAGGGTGATGGCAAAAGCAAGGAGGAACCCCGCAAGGAATTTCTTTTTTTTTAAATAAAGGGCAAAGATCAGTAAAGCAAAAAAAAGGCTCAGGATCCCCAATTGTCCGCGGGTCAATGTGTTCAGGAAAACAGGGATGCAAAGGATCGCCGCGAGTGCAATCGGCCAAGGGCCGGAGCGGGGATCAGGATTGAGCGAAGAAGAATAAGAAAAGACCCAAGCCAGAGCGGCGAGGGAGAGCAGATACCAAAGAAGGACATTTAGGGCAAGCGGCCAATGGACGAACGGGACAAGGAGGATGGCCAACAGGGGAGAATAAACATAATGCCAATGCCTTGAGTTCTCGACCGCGTAAATATTCCCGTCAGGTTTAGTGACCTCTTGGGCGGCGGTCAGATAGACCGTGAAATCAGTCCTCTGTTTGTGACTGAAAGCCCCCCGGTAAACGGTGGAGATCCCCATGCCGATCAAAAAGGCGAGTACGACAAAAAGACCAAGATATTTTCGGTGAAAAAAGAACATCAAGAAACGCTGAATTTTATCCATGAGAAAAGACCCTGCCGTCAAAGAATTGCTGAATTATAACAAGCTTATTCAAAGGGCGCTATGACAGATTCAGAACGGGAAGTTACTATTCAGGTTGAACCCGCCCTGGGAAAAGCAGTATAATCACCCTCCTTTTTTAAAGAATGTTCTAAAGATCAAATGAAGGGCATTATGGCTAACTCAAAGAATACGCGGAAACGGCTTTACGAATCAAAGATCATTCAGGAAGATATTGCCCGGCTTGCGGAAAGTCTAAAAGATTACCGCAAGGACTTTGAAGGGAAATCCTTTTTAGTGACCGGTGCGGGCGGGTTCCTCGGTAATTATATCGTGCTCCTTTTAAGGCATCTTAATAAACACGTTCTGAAAAAAAAGCTTAAGGCGGTCCTTCTTGATAATTTTGTCACCGGTTATGAGCAGCAGATCATTTCGGATGAAAACCTCACCTTTCGGAAGCATGATGTGACCCAACCTTTTCAAACGGATCAACCGATCGATTACTTGATCCATGCCGCGGGGATCGCTTCTCCCGTCTACTATACAAAATTCCCCATCGAAACCATGGATGTCGGAACGATCGGGACCCGGAATATGCTTGAACTGGCCCGTGAAAAAAAAGTGAAAAGTTTTCTTTTTACAAGTTCCAGCGAAGTTTACGGGGACCCGGACAATAAACATGTCCCCACCCGTGAAGAATACCGGGGGAATGTTTCAGTGACCGGACCTCGAGCCTGTTATGACGAATCGAAGCGTTTCGGCGAGACCATGTGTGAAACTTTTTGGAATGTCTACGGAGTACCGGTCAAGATGGTCCGCCCTTTTAATGTCTATGGTCCCGGAATACGCCCTGATGATTATCGTGTGCTCCCGAACTTCATTGAACACGCCTTAAGAAAAGAACCGCTGCCGATCCATGGAGACGGCCGGAATACGCGTTCCTTTTGTTATATTAACGATGCGATCGAGATGCTTTTCCGTGTGCTTTTTTCAAAAGCGAGCGGGGAATCCTTCAATATCGGGAATCCTGAAAAAGAGATCTCCGTCGAAGAGCTTGCTAAACAGGTTGCGGCGGTTATGCCGTATCCTGTGAAGATCGTTCACATCGATCCTCCGCATGCGGTGTATTCCAAAAGCGACCCTAAACGCCGTTGTCCGGATATTTCCAAGATCAAACGGATCACAGGGTTCAAACCCAAATACGGATTAAAAGAAGGGCTTACCAGGACCGTGGCCTGGTTCCAGGAACGTTAATTCATTTAAAAGAGGAGAACCGTCATTATGGAATTGGAAACCGTCAAACATATCGATCCTGCTTTTGTGGATGCGCGCGGCGAGATCATCAACGTTTTTGAAGGAACAACAGGCCATGTGGCTTATATCACTTCTAAAAAAGGTTCGGTCCGCGCGAATCATTATCACAAAAAAGACATCCAATACATGTATCTGATCTACGGGGCGTACGACAGTTATTGTTGTGATGTGAACCATCCTGAAAATAAGCAGATCCTGAAAGTCAAAGCCGGGGATATCGTGAAAACTCCGCCGATGGTGGCGCATGCTCAGAAATTCACGGAAGATTCCGCGTTCCTTTCCCTGACCACGCGTGAGCGGGAAGACGGGAAATATGAAGAGGATACGATCGCTTTTCCGGTTGTCGAAGGTTACCTCAATCCGTCCCTCAAGAAAAAATAGAATACTTATGAAAAAAGTCGTCGTGATCACCGGGGTAAGCCGCGGGTTAGGACTTGAACTGGCCAGGAAATTCATTGCGGCCGGTGATACCGTTTTGGGGATCAGTCAAAATAAAAAGAACTGGT
>CAYQTU010000140.1:0-3608 GCA_964420575.1 uncultured bacterium | reverse complement strand
GAGTCAAGGCGGGAGAGAAGGTTGTGACCGTCGGGCAGATGGGGTTGAGCCCCGGAGCTCCTGTGAAAGAAGTCCAGCCTCAAGCGTCCGAAACGAAATCAAAATCTTAAAAAACCGGGATCTCGATGAGCTTTACTGATTCTTTTATTAAAAAACCGATTATGACGACGCTTCTTACGGTGAGCGTTGTGCTGTTCGGGATCGCGGCCTTTTTTAAACTGCCGATCAGCGATCTTCCGGTCGTCGATTCTCCGGTGATCACAGTGACCGTAGCTTATCCCGGAGCGGATCCGAACACGATGGCTTCCATGGTGGCCGCACCGCTTGAAAGCCAGTTCATGCAGATCCCGGGGCTGCAGTCGATCATTTCGACGAACACGGACAGCCAGACCCAGATCATGCTGACGTTCGAACTGGACCGCAGCGTGGACCTTGCGGCGCCTGACGTTCAAGCCGCGATCTCACGTGCTCAGGCGAATCTCCCCACGGATCTTCCGGCCCCGCCGACCTATCAAAAAACAAACCCTTCGGATATGCCGATCATGTACCTCATGGTCTCTTCGGACAGCTTGACGCCCGGACAGCTTTATGATTATGCCAATAAGACCATCGGTCAGCGTATTACGATGATCGAAGGGGTTTCCCAGATCCAGGTTTATGGTTCTCAATCCGCGATCCGCGTTCAGGTCGATCCGGCCAAATTAGCCGCTTATGGGATCGGACTGAACGATGTTGCTGCGGCGGTGCAGACGGGGACCGTCACCATCCCGGGCGGAAGTTTGAACGGGAATGTCCGGACCTTTTCGATCCAGCCCCAAGGGCAGATGATCGATGCGAGGGAATATGAAAAATTGATCGTGGCTTACCGCAATAATGCCCCGATCCGTCTTCGTGACGTGGCGACTTGCGTGAACAGCACGATGAACGATGTAGTGAACGTCATGGCGTCTGAAGGTAAGGAAGAAATGCACACCGGGGTGGCGTTTATTCCGGTCTTCCGCCAAGTCGGGTCCAATACGGTCGCGCTTGCCGAGCGCATTAAAGATACCGTAGAACAATTAAAGCGCGAGATCCCGGGCTCGGTCAAGTTAAGTATTTATTACGATAAATCAGAATCCATTATCGAATCCATTAATGACGTCAAGACGACCATTTTAATCGCGATCTTCCTTGTTGTGCTTGTGATCTATCTTTTCTTGGGCCGGCTCTCCGATACGATCATTCCCGCCATCACGCTCCCGGTCTCGATCGTTGCGACCTTTCTGGTGATGGAAGCGCTGGGGTTCAGCCTTGATAACCTTTCTTTGATGGGGATCGTGCTCGCGGTAGGATTCGTGGTCGATGATGGGATCGTGGTCTTGGAAAATACCGTGCGTCTTACCGAACAGGGAAAGAAGCCCCTTGAAGCCGCATTGGAAAGCGCTAAAGAGATCACCTTCACGATCATTTCAATGACCCTCTCCCTTGCCGTGATCTTTATCCCGCTTGTTTTTATGGGGGGTGTGGTCGGCCGCATTTTCAGGGAATTCGCGATTACGGTGGTCGTGACGATCCTCTGTTCAGGTGTGGTGTCGCTCACCCTTTGCCCGATGATGTGCGCCCGGATGCTGAAAGCCAAAGAAGAAGGCGGGGAAAAAGAGAACCTGATCCAAAGGTTCATGAACAAGTTCATGGGAGGCGTGATCTCGGGGTATAGTGTTCTTCTGAAAAAAACCCTTCAACGGCCTTTTGTGACGATCATTCTCTGGGCCGCTTGTCTGGCCGGGACGGTCTTTTTCTTTAATATCCTGCCGCAGACCTTTTTACCGGAAGGCGATAGCGGCGCGATCCGCGGCGGGATCCTTGTTCCGCTCGGCACTTCGACGCAGAAGATCCGTGAATATCAGGCTAAGGTGAATGAAGTGTTGGAAAATGACCCCAACGTTGAAAGGCGCCTGACCGCATCCGGACTTCAAACGGGTTCGGACCAGAGCACGGGGTTTATCCATGTGGTGTTGAAACCGGCCCATCAAAGGTCCGGTATGCCCAAGGTGGTTGCAGAACTCCGGGCTAAACTTGCAAAGATCCCAGGAGGATTTTCATTTCTCCAGGCTATTCCTTCGCTTAAGATCAGTACAGGAGGAGACAGTACCGCGACCGGAAGCAGATATTCTTACACCATCCGAGGTGCAGATCAGAACAAGGTTTACGAATGCTCCAACCAGCTTGAACAAAAAATACGGGCTCATCCGGGGTTTGTAGATGTCCAGAGCAGCGTTAAGCTAACCCTTCCAACCTTGAAAGTTGTGATCAGCCGGGATCGCGCTTCCACGCTCGGTCTCACGGCTGCGGATATTGAAAATGCCTTAGCATTGTCCTTCGCTCAAGGTAAAGCGACATTGTACAAAACGCAGATCGATCAATATTGGGTGATCGTAGAGCTCCAAAAGCAATATCAAAAACTCCCGGAAGACCTTTCCCGGGTTTATGTGAAATCCAAGCTGACCGGTGAAATGATCCCTCTCAGTTCCGTCACGGATTGGACGGAGATCGTTACTCCGCAAAACGTGCCGCATGATGCCCAGCTGAATTCCACGACGCTTTCGTTCAACTTAAAAGACGGCGTTCCTCTCGGGGATGCCACGACCTTCATTGAACAGGAAGCCGAAAAGATCTTGCCCAATGAGATCACCGGCCGTCTGCAAGGGGAAGCCGCAGAATTTGCGGATTCGGTGGCAAGTCTCGGGATCTTGATCCTTATCGCGATCTTGATCAAGTATGTGATCTTGGGGATCCTTTATGAGAATTATTCACATCCTTTTACGATCTTGACCACGCTTCCGGTCGGGACGCTCGGCGGGCTTGCGACACTTTGGCTTTTTCATTCCGAAATGTCGCTCTATGCTTATGTCGGTATTTTTATGTTGCTCGGGATCGTGGCCAAGAACGGAATCATGATGGTGGACTTTGCCAATCAAGGGCTCGCGGAAGGAAAAAGCAATTTTGACGCGATCCATGACGCAAGCGTTGTCCGCTTCCGGCCGATCCTGATGACGGGGCTAGCCGCGATCATGGGAGCTATGCCGATTGCCCTGGGTTACGGCGCGGACGGTTCTTCCAGGATCCCGTTGGGGCTTGTGGTGGTCGGAGGTCTTGTTTTTTCACAGGTGGTGACGCTTTTTGTGACTCCGGGTCTTTTTCTCTACATGCAGGCTTTTCAGGAAAAGGTTTTGGATAAGTTCGAATTGACCCGTGCCGGTTCTTCGAGGAAGGAAAGCGCCTGATTTTTGTCAAAAAGTTATCTGGGGATTGCTGAATAATAAAATTTGACAAAACGGGAAAAATCAGGCACACTTATCCCGTAGTAAGCAAAGAGGTAGAACAAGTTTTGTACCGCAAGGTCAAACATTCGCCTTGCGGTTTTTTGTTTTTACCCCGTTTTTAACCCCGAAAGGGCAATAATGCGGGCTAGTTCCAACTCCACGTGGTTGATTTCAGTACCGAGTAGTGAAAGTTGGTCCTGTCATGCGTTACTATAATTTTACCGAAAGGAGTACGATCAACCATGGTAAAAGGTAAAGTGAAGTGGTTCAACAACGCAAAAGGTTTTGGATTCATTTCCCGTGAAG
>CAYQTU010000139.1:0-3652 GCA_964420575.1 uncultured bacterium | reverse complement strand
TGAAGACGATCTATAACGGTCCGATCCTTCCGAATGCGACACAAGTGGCGGGGACTATGCTTCCTGCGGCCACAAAGGCGGAATTTTATAGAGTTGTAAGTACCGCGACCCCAACTAATCTTCCCGCGGCAGTACCGGCTCAAGGCGGTGAAGCTATTCGGCCAGAGGCGCGACTTGGATTTGCAAAAACGATTTTGGCTGGATTGTTCCTGCTGGGGCTGCCTGGTTTTGCCGGAGCAGCTGACCTTAAGATTTCAGATTATCTTGAGCAGAAATATAAAATCACATCCAAGCCAGTTGCTGGAGAAACAAAACCCGAAACCGCAGAAGCTAAATCGGCAAGTGACGAAGCGAAGCCTGACAGTGTTGTTGCTCCTAAAACTTCGATTAGTCCTGCCGCAACGGTTAAGACAACCTCAGTTTCAAAAGTTCAAGACCTGGAAAAGGGACCTCCGAAATATTTTTCTTCAACTCTTGCTTCGCGAAATATCGTTCCCAAAATCAAAGCATTAAATCCAGAATTTCAAGGAGATAAAGGGGAAATTCAGTTTACCGAATCAGGAGGTTTACTCGCAACATTGCAACGCGGCGGATGGACAGGAGTTCGTTTTCCCGAGCTGAATGTCAGCCAATTTTTCCCGGCCGGTACGGCCTTTTTGCTTGTAGAAATGGATACAGCGCCGCATAGCGTGATCGAATCGTTGGGATTTAAGCGCGGAAAATATGGTTATCCTGAAAACGCCTTTTTGGAATTCAAAAAAGACAGTAATTATGTTGTGGGGGATGGAAAGATCTCCACTCCCAGGGCCTATAAAGTTGATTATCCGGATGGGCGGAGGGTTGCTCGATTCCTTATCCCCATTTCGGGTATTAAAAGCGGATCTGATTTTAACTTTTTAGGAATATCGACGCATGGGTTTGAAGGGAATGGATGGATGGTGGTTCATGTGCCGGTAATGGTTCCCTTGACCCAGAGTGAAGCAGAACGCATCCGAAAAGAAGAAATGACAGGAGGTTTTTTAAGAGGAAGTAAGAGTTCTTATAGCCTTTCGGCTGGGGAAGTGATCCGCCCCGAGGCCCGCCGCGCAACGGATATCATGCTTAGGAGAATGGAGACTTTACGGGTGAATGCGGCCACTGAGCTTTTAACGGCTTCATTCCAGGATGATGCGATGAGATTGCATCAGGATCTCGATACGCATTACAGGGAGATCGCTGAAGAAGTTCGACAAATGGCAGCGGCTTTGGACCAGGCAGGCATCGCCGCGCTTTTGAAGGATTTCCGGGATCTTATCACGGCGGATGAGGAACTTACCTCGGTCATCCCGATGCGTTTTTATATACCGCCCGTTCACCGTTACCATGTGATCCATTCCTTATTGGAAGGTTCGCAGGATTTTACGCGAGCCCTTCGATTCGATGATGCGATTTATATCCTGACTCAAGTTCGGGAGATTAGCGGGATCAGCCCTGCGTCAAGGACGAGGGCGATTGATATTGGACAGAGGCCCGAGTCACGGGTTCGTATCCCTAAGGTGCTTGCGTGGTTGACCGTCCCTATCGGAGCCTTAGTTGCGGTGATTTTTATCGGAGGGATCGTGAGATTTTGGGCTTGGCAGGATCAGCAGCGCTTGCTTGCGGATGAGAAATTCGGCTCTGAAATCGCCAGAATTTACGATATTCCGATCTCGACCGCTGAAAAGTTGAAAAGCCAAGTGGGGTATGTGTCTTATTATTTCGATGAGATGAGTTTGAAGGATCTCTTGGCCGGAATGGAAAATGATCCCGAAAAATATTTTTCCGAAACAGTGGGTAGCGATGCGATCGAACCCTTCCTCAGCACACTGCGTGAAGGCTACAAACTTCGTCAGGGTTGGAGCGAAGAAGATATTCAGGAATGGCTGAAGGGGCTCCCGTTTTTAACAGAAAAAGTCCCTGCCGGTATTGAATTGCGGACTGAGAAAGATTCGCTCGTGATCCATTTTAAGGGAAAAGGCGAAGTCTTGGTTTCACAGATTGATGATATCAAGGTGCTTCCGGAAGGGCTCAAGGTCACTCATTTTCAAACGAATGAACAAGATGTAGTTACGCATGTCGTTCCTTTCGATGTCTCGAAAGAATCATTTCAAGGGCTTGACGGAAAACTGGCAGTCCCTGTTCCCGGTGTTACGGATAGCTGGAAAGCTGTGGGGGAGATCCGTCCGGAAGCTCGCCCAAGTAAGCCTGTGGTGCAAACATGGCTTACAGGGGTCGGAATGGTTTTGGTCGCGGCGGCGGTTATCGTGGGGACGGTTAAGTTGGGGCAGGTGCAGGATGAAAAATTGCTTCAAGCGAATGCTGCCCTTGAACGTAACGTTGCCGCAGCTCTTCAGATCAACCCGGAAGAAGGCGCGCAGTGGACCCCGCTTTTCATGAACGCTTATCGGGAATATCTGAACGAAGGGAATTTGCCTGATACGGCTGAAAGTTTCCAGGCCTTTTCAACAAATGCCGGCCTTGTAGATGCTTTTATCATTAAATTGAATCCGGATGCGATGTCGGATCTGCGTATTTTGCGGCAAGTCCATGAAACCCAAGGACCCGAAGCCGAGACTCGTCCAGAAGCCAAAGCTCCGGCAAAGGTCGCGACGTTGCTGATTATGGCGTCGCTTATGGGCGCCGGATGCGCTTCAGTTCAGATCAGCCGGTTGAATACTCCAGGGACCCGGTTTATCGATCGCCAACAGGCGATTTTAACTACGGTGGTCGATGAAGAAGCGAGCGTCCAAGCTCGTCTCGATTCCATCGAAACCTTCCAAGAAGCATGGAATTATTATTTCAATGAGGCGCCGGGTCGTGGCGGCTATCGGCTTCATCTGGATTTGCTCCGGATGCAGCGTGATCTTAAAGGTGCTTTGCCTGAGATTAAAGATCCAGCCGTGAAAGCAGCGATTGAAAAAGCCACAGGAGAAATTGGCCGTCCAGAGGCGCGAAGCGTCCGGACAGCTGCGAAGGATTTATTGAGAGACGGGATCAAAGCGGAGCAGATTTTGGCGGATGCCGCTTTGGTGAAGGGAGCTCCGGCAGGCGAAGCCGGATACGGGGATCGGATCAAACAACTTCTTAAGGATAATAATATTGACCCCAATAATACGGCTGACGTCGCGGAATTTTTAACGGATGTCGGGAATTTGATGGAAGTGATTGCGATGCCAAGATTATCTGTTCCTCAGGGGGTGTTTGCAGCTTATGCTGATAATTTGATCATGAATATGATGAGTTCATCGGAACAAAGATATAAGCCACAAAGTTATGATAAGGAAGAATTTGGGGCCATAGCAGTGCTGCGATCCTTGGATACGCTCGATTTTATGATGGGAGGAATTAGAGATTTAGCCGCATACGTTATTCTGGATATCGATCGTGTCGTTGGCATTGATCGGCAGATCGAGAAAGTTGTGTTGGACCGCGGCTTAGAACGTATTGATCCGAGCCTTGCTAAAATTACGCGAGAAGTCCCGAAGGGTTTTGCGGAAATGTCAGATCGGCAAAAAATGGAGCAAGTCAACGTGCGACTTGATGAGATCAGCCATATGCTCCAAAAAGCGATTGAGGCTGTCCGTCCCGAATCCCGTGTAAAGGGGATGTTGGTGGCGGGGGGATTCACGCAAGA
>CAYQTU010000138.1:0-3681 GCA_964420575.1 uncultured bacterium | reverse complement strand
TTTTATTGCTTTTACCGGTCATTTTCATCTTTTCAAAACGACGCACAAAACTGGAACTGGCATTCTCCAGTCTTGATTTTTTTAAAAACCGACCGATCACTCTGAGAATGCTTTTACTCAAAGTCTTACCCTTTTTCCGCGCTCTGGTCTTGATTCTGATCATCATGGCCTTGGCCCGCCCCTCCAGCGTCACCAGCGACCGAGAGTACCAGACCCGAGGCGTTGACATCATCATTGCTTTGGATATTTCCGGATCCATGTTGGCGGAAGATTTCCAGCCGGAAAACCGTCTCTATGTGGCCAAACAGGAAGCGATCAAATTCATCAAAGGCCGAGAAAATGACCGTATTGGGCTTGTGGTTTTTGCTAAAAAAGCCTTTACCCAGTGTCCCTTGACCTTAGATTATCGGATCTTGATCGATCTGCTTTCCGAGATCCGGATCGGCATGATCGCTGACGGAACAGCCATCGGTATGGGAATCGCTACTGCCGTAAACCGCTTACGCGATAGTACGGCCAAAAGCAAAGTCATCATTCTGATCACTGACGGAGATAACAATGCCGGCAATATCGATCCGATCACGGCTGCAGAACTTGCTAAAACCTTTGGGATTAAAGTTTATACGATCGGGGTAGGGAGGGGGGGATTAGTACCCTTTCCCATTGAAGACCCTCTCTTCGGCAAACGCTATGTCCAGGCCAATGTTGAGATCAATGAAACGGTTTTAAAACGCATCGCAGATATCACAGGCGGTCTTTTTTTCCGGGCGCGGGACCCTCAGTCTCTTTCCGAGATCTATGAAAAGATCAACCAGCTTGAGCAAACCGAGATCAAGGTTAAAGAATACCGTAGTTACAATGAGCTATTCCCGTATTTTCTTATCCCTGCGATCCTTTTACTCTTTTTGGACGTATTTCTGAGACAAACGATCTTATTAAAGGTGCCCTGATGCAATTCTTTGTCCCTGAAAATCTGACCTTTTTATGGACCGTTCCGGCGGCTTTCCTGCTCCTAGTGTTCTCTCACAAACTATGGCGGGGGAAGCTTCACCGCTTGATTCAGGATAAAAATCTACTCAGTAAGCTTATGACAGGCTACCGGGCTCAGGAATGGTTCCTGCGCGGATCTCTTTTGTTGGTGGTTTTTCTTTGTTGCGCCTTGGCGCTTGCGCGACCTCAATGGGGAGATGAAAAGAAAAAAATCCACCGGAAAGGGATCGATATTGTTTTCCTTGTCGACGCATCGCTCAGCATGCTTGCCGAAGACATTAAGCCGAACAGGCTTCAAAAGGCAAAATTTGAGATCGAGACTTTCATTCAAAATCTTCAGGGAGACCGGGTCGGGATGGTCACTTTCTCCGGATCAGGATTCATTCAAGCTCCGCTGACATTGGATCATGCCGCCTTTTTGCTTTTTTTAGATGCGGTTCAAGTCGGTTTCCTTCCGGATCCAGGGACTTCGCTGGCTCAAGCGATCCACCTTGCCCTTCAGGCGTTCCCTCAAAAAGAGATGAAATACAAAGCAATTGTTCTTTTTACGGATGGGGAAGACCATGAAGGAGGCATTGACAAGGCGATCGAAGAAGCGCGTAAGGCTAATGTTCGCATTTATACGATCGGACTGGGAACCGTCGAAGGAGAACCGATCCCGCTAAAGAATGAAAAGGGAGAACGGGTTGGTTTTAAAAAAGATGGGGCTGGCCAAGTTGTGGTCAGTAAATTGAATCAAGCTCTCCTTGAACGCCTCGCAAAAGAAACCCAAGGCATTTACCTCCCAGGTTCGCCCAGCGAGAAAGAGGTCGACTTGATCCTCAAACACATGAAAAGCTGGGGAGAGCAACAATTCGCAGAAAAAGAGATCGTCGAAAAGGAGGACCAATATCAGATCTTCTTGATCATCGCTTTGCTTTGTCTCATTGCTGAAATGCTGGTTCGCCGCGCCAACCAAGACCTCTCCCGGTTGGCCGTATGCTTTTTAGCCTTTTTTGTTTTGACCGGATTTCTTGAAAGCTCAAGCGATCTCATTGAAAAGGGGAACGAGCATTTTAAGAATAAGCGTTATCAATCCGCGCTTGATGCCTACCGGAAAGTCGAAATTAAAAAACCGGACATCCCGGAAGTGCGATACGATCTGGGAACAGCCCTTTATAAAATGGATCAATTTCAAGAATCCGGCCAACAGCTCGAAGAAGCCGTAAAACTAAGCCCCAAAAACTCTCCGCTTCTGGCCCAAGCCCTTTATAATTACGGGAATGCACAATATCGCCTCGGGAACTTTGAGGCCGCGATCGACGCCTACAAAAAAGCCCTTCGGATCAATCCTGAAGACAAGGATGCGAAATATAATTTAGAGTTTTTGCAAAAGGAAAAAAATAAATTTGAGAAAAAAGATCAAGAGCGCAAAAAGGACAACCCTCAAAAGCAACCCCAGCAACAGCAACCCAAGCAACAACAGCAACAACAAAACCAGGGGGGGCAAGGCCAAGGGCAACAGCAGCAACAAAACCAACAACAGAATCAGCAACAGAAGGACCAAGAATCACAAGATCAAAAGCAACAGCAATCTCAATCACAGAAGGACCAAGAGAAAGAAGAAAAACAACAACAGCAGCAAGATCAGAAAGACCAGAAAGGCCAGCAGGATCAAAAAGACCAGCAAGATCCAAAAACGCAAAATAAAGACAATCAAGAACAAAACCAAGAACCCCGGGATCAGGATCAAGAAGAGGAAAACCAGCCTAAGGAGCAAAATGACCAAGAAAAACGTCAAGGCCGGAGACCCTTACAAGGCCAGATGAGCATGGACAACGCTTTAAATCTTCTGGATGCCCTTAAAGAATCCGAGAAGGAACTCCAGGATCTACGCCGCCCTCCGGTAGATAAGAATCCTCCCCGAGTTGAAAAAGATTGGTGATTGATTTCTTCAAACCTAACGGTGGGGGAGCCAATCACTGCCCTTTTTAAAAATCAAGATTTTTGCATTTAAAGACAGGAGACTTCACATGCCCCTTATGGAACAGATCGAACAGGATATCATCCGCGCTATGAAATCAAAAGACACCGTTAAAGTTTCGACGCTCCGAATGCTTAAAAGCGCCTTATCCAACTACTTGATTCAGCAAAAAAAGGATAAGGCGGATGATGCTGATGTCCTACAGATCATCGCTAAACAAGCCAAACAACGCCGGGAAAGTCTGGAAAGCTTTGAAAAAGCCGGACGGCAAGACCTGGTCGCCAAAGAAAAGGCTGAGTTAGGGATCCTTGAATCTTACCTGCCAAAGCAACTTACGGATGATGAGCTTAAAAGCGAGATCCAAAAGGCCATGGCAACATCCGGCGCTAAAGGACCTGCCGATATGGGAAAATTGATGAAGGCTCTTATGCCGGCCATACAAGGGAAAGCCGACGGTAAACGCATCCAAGAAGCCGTCAAAGCCTTGCTAAACTGACTCCTAACCTAGCGCGAATTACCGGGTTTCTTCCTTAGGGATACTTTACATAACGTATATTATAGGACATTATATCTCCGAGACAGCATTCTTCCCTCTAGCATAAATGAGATAAAACATAAGACTTTTCACAAGCGAGCTTGCTGCTACAGTTAAGGAAGCTCCAGAAATTAAGCCTTACGCCGCGCTGGCGGCCAAGGATTCGGCTAAGAAGGATTGCCGCATCGCTTCG
>CAYQTU010000137.1:0-3832 GCA_964420575.1 uncultured bacterium | reverse complement strand
GGTGGGTTAAAAAGGTCAGCCCGCAGCCCTCCCCGTAATCGATCTCATAAGGGTATTTCAGGTATTGGAAAGAAAGAATAAAAAAATCGGCACAAAAGGAAAGAAGAAGAGCAAAAGTGATTCCGATAAAAAATAGATCGAGAAAGGAATGTAATTTAAGGTTTTTGTTTAAAGGGCTGCTGTTCATTGAATAACTCGGATTGATTCTAAAAATGTTTTGCTAGAATAAAAGTTAAAAAAGAGCCGTTTTCTTTCTTGGAACAAAAATGATCCCTTTTTCCCAAAATTGTTTTTTAGGGTGATATTGGGACCTTAAGCACGCATGGATTTGAACAATATTAATAATTCTCCATTCCGTAATGATCGAATTAAAACGTTTTTCGTAGCAGTCCTGAACAAGATGCTCCGGATACCAAAGGCCGCGCTCTGCTAAAGGATAAGAACATCCGAAAAGAATGGGCTTATTGTTTTCTGCAAGAGCGGTTTGATTTTCGCAGATCACATCTCCTGGAGTGGCTTTGATCTCTTCATAGATTGCACGGTTAAAATCGTTATTCCGGTCGTTAAGTCTCCTCGCAAAATCGTACATTTGAAACTCAACGACATAGTGCCCCAAAAGAAAACTCCAGATCCCATGAAAGAATAACAGCGAAAGCACTATGAAATAACGGGATTTATTTTTTTCGGGAGAAGGGGCATTTTGGACCCAATAATGACAGACGATTGCCCCCAGAATAATAAAGCTCATCAGCGGTTCGATGAAGTAATTAAGGTTGGCGCCTGTGAACGCTACCGAAGGGAGAAAGATCAGATTTAGAACCCCATAAAGCCAATAGATAAGGTTTTCACTCCCCCAGATTTTTTTAATAAACCGGAAAGGAGAAGCAAAGGGGAGAAGGAAAAACAAGGCTGCCAGAAGATGGATAGTTCCGTGGCAAAAAGCCAATGGATAAAATTCTCTCTGCGAAGTGTATAAAAAAAGATGTTTGAGCGCTTCGCCCCGGGTGTAAATATTTAAGGACATGAATAAAAATAGGATGGGGATAAGGTAGGCCCCTAAGTAAGGGATGAAATTTTTCCGTTGGTCTTTTTTGATCAATGTGAAAAGGAAGATCGACAGGGGGGCCAGAATGGCGTTTTGTTTCGTAAAAAAAGCCAGTGCAAAAAAAAGGAAAGCAAGATATCTTTTATTGTTTTCAAAATAGATCTGAAAGAAAAACAATCCTGTTATTGTGAACAAATTGACCAAAATATCGATCCGGGCTAAAGGAGCCCAAAATCTAACAAACCAAACGCTAAGAAAAGAAAGAGCAAAAAGAGCGGCAAGGGCTCTATGTTTAGTCCGATTTAAAATAAAAAAATAAAGGATCGGAACAATAAAAAAGGTAGCTGAGATCGATACGAGGCGAGAAGCCATCAACGGGGAAGGGACAAAAAGATTAAACACCCAAGCGAAAAAGAAGAAGACGGGAGGATAAGTGGCATACGAGAAAGGGTAATCATTGATATCGAAAAAGTACGTGCCGTAGGTCTTCAGATGGGTCAAAAAGGTTAAGCTGCAGCCTTCACCGTAATCGATCTCATAAGGATAATGGATGTAGTTGTAGGACAATATCCAGAACTGAATGATAAAGAGGCTTAATACAGTTAGGGCGGCTAATGTTAAAAGAGGGTAATGAGGAGGTCTGGGCATTTTAAAGTTATTTGGGGCTATAGAGTTCAAACTGCACCTTTGCGTTGAATGTCAGTTATTTTAAGCCTTAACCCTAGGAATGATCGTGGTCAAGATATCGTCAAAAAAGCATTTTGCTTAACCCAACCCATCAGTACAATATCTCTCATCTTAAAATGAATCAAATAAAATCCTTTATTCAGAAAGACCCGTTTATGTTGTTGACGACAAGACGATTGATCCTGGCTATTTTGGGGCTGGCCCTTTTTGCGATGGGGATCACGGAAACCTTGGATCCCGATATGTGGTGGCATTTAAAAACGGGGCAAATCATTTTATCTCACGGTATTCCCAAGGTGGATATTTTCTCATTTACAGCGCTCGGGCAAACGTGGATCACCCATGAGTGGTTGTCCGAAGTTATGATGTGGTTCCTTTATTCTCAAGGAGGCTTTCCTTTCCTTATTCTTTGCTTTGCTTTTCTAGGAGTGATCATTTTCAGTCTTATCTATTTCACCTTTCCGGGGCGCCCTTTTCTGATGGTCCCGCTTTTGATCCTTTCTTATTCAGCGATTCAACTTGTTTGGGGAGTAAGACCGCAGATCTTTAATATTCTTCTTCTGGCTCTTTTTATCTATGTCCTGGAAGGCGTACGTTGGAAACGGTTAAATTGGAAATGGCTTTATGGCCTTCCGTTCCTGATCCTGTTATGGGCGAATTTGCACAGCGGATATTTTATGGGAATTATGGTGCTTATGATCTACTTGGCGGGCGGGGCTTGTGAGGTTTTTTGCTTTAGATCCGAACAGGAAACGTTGTCGCCTAAAATCCTTCGCCATCTAGTCCAGGTTTTATTGCTTTGTTTTCTTTTTTCGATCGTCAATCCTAACGGTTATCATTTGTGGATCTATCCTTTCATGACCTTAAAAAGCAAGGTGATGCAGGAGCATATTGATGAATGGCAATCCCCGAATTTTCACCGGCAGGATTTCTGGCCTTTTTTGATCTTATTGGGGTTAGGGGTCCTCAGTTTTATGTTCTTGAAAAAAAGAGCCCGGAGCGTCGATGTTTTTCTTTTTTTGAGCACCCTAGCTGCCGCACTTTTGTCGAGGAGGCACATTCCCTTTTTTGCTATTGCGGTCATTCCGATGTTGTCTCGGAATCTTATGGAAATAGCTCAATCGTCGAGACTGGGAGAATTCCTGAGCGGTAAATTGCCCGATGCCCCTATGACCTGGCCGAAAAATATATTTAATGGGCTCGTGATCCTTGCGGGCATTTTGGGGGTCTCTTTTTTTGTTTTTTCTAAGATCTCAAATAATGAACAAGCCATCCTTAAAAAGTACCCGGTAACCGCGGTAGATTTCCTTCTTAAAAAAGGGATAAGTGGCAAGCGGATCTATAATGAATACGCGTGGGGAGGATATCTGATCTGGCGTGAAGTCCCCGTGTTTATCGACGGGCGAGCGGATATGTATGGGGATCAGTTTTTTTCAAGCTATTTGGATACCTACCAGCTGAAAAAGGACTGGGAAGCTCCTTTGCGTAAGTTCCAGGTCGACCACATCTTAATTTCTTCGCAAGGGGCCTTGCATTCTTTTTTCAGCATCCATCCAAAATGGAAGGAAATCCATCAGGATAAAACCGCTTCTGTCTTTTTAAGACGGGGAAGCTATTGAATATACGGTAACCTTCTTTGGGGGCATAGGTTGTGACATTGTTGAGGCTTAAAATAAGAGAGTAAAAAAAGGATTAAGCCTTAAAAAAAAATGTCGATAAACCAAACACATTAAATAAGCCCGAAGGAATTATTTTTTGCTATAAAAAGAGCGAATCGCTTCACGGAATGTTACGTCTTCAAGATCGACTTAGAGTTTTAAAAAGTCATTTTGCTGGAAAAAAGAAGATTTGATTTTTAAACATAACAATGCAAAAATAGACATAGAGCATTGGATAAGATTTTTAGTCGGGAAGCGGCGCACGAGAGCCGTTGGAAGCAGAAGAAATAAATCATAAAAAGGAGAGAATCCAGATGAAGAGAATGTTGATCCGTTGCCAGAAAGGTCAATCCGCATTGGAATATGCCGTAGTGCTCGGCGCTGTTATTTTGGCCGTTATCGCTCTGGTCAATTCCGGCGCGATCAAGCAGGCGTTCAATGC
>CAYQTU010000136.1:0-3953 GCA_964420575.1 uncultured bacterium | reverse complement strand
ACCCTCTTTTGTCCATGAGCCAACTTTCTTTGCAAGGTTTTGGAAAATTCCAAGGGACTTATATCCCTCCAGGAGATAAATCCATTTCTCATCGAGCCCTTCTTTTCGGAGCTTTAGCCGAAGGTGAAAGTGTTTACGAGAATTTCTTGGAAGCCGAAGATTGTCTCTGTACTCTCGAAGCTCTTCGCCTCATGGGCGTTTCGATCGAACATCAAAAGGGCAGCGGAAAAGTTCGGGTGATCGGCAAAGGACTGCAGAGTTTTTCTGCGCCTGGCCGTGAGCTTTATTTGGGAAATTCGGGGACGTCGCTGAGGCTTTTGTTAGGGATTTTGGCCGGGCAAAGGTTTGAAGCTACCCTAACTGGGGATAGTTCCCTTTCGACTCGGCCTATGCGTCGAGTCACTGAGCCCTTAAAAAAAATGGGAGCTCAGATCAAAGGCCGCGACAATGCCAATTTTGCCCCTCTGACCGTTCATGGCGGAAAACTTAAAGGTATTGATTTTGACAATAAATTGAGCAGCGCCCAAGTTAAATCCGCACTGCTTTTTGCCGGAATGTATGCGGAAGGGCAAACCACTATCCATGAAGCGATCCCTTCCAGGGATCACACGGAAAGGTTTTTGTATGCATCGGGAGCAAGGTTCCGTAAAGAAAATGGACGTTTGATCATCGAAAGATCGGAGAAGCTTAATCCATTTCATGCGAAAATCGCCGGAGATATTTCTTCCGCTGCTTTTTTTATTGTCGGTGCAGCTATGGTGCCGGGAGCGGATCTGACGGTGAAAGATGTCGGATTGAATCCTACCCGCACAGGGGTGCTTGAGGTTTTAAAGCGTATGGGGGCAATGATCGAGATCCAAGAGACTCAAAAGATCCCCGAACCTATGGGAACGATCCATATCCGTGGAGGCAAGCTCAAAGGGACAGGAATTGATCATCAAGAAATTCCTTCGCTGATCGATGAGCTTCCGGTTTTGATGGTGGCGATGGCGCTTGCAGAAGGGGAAAGTTTGATCTCAGGAGCCCAGGAACTTCGCGTTAAGGAAACGGATAGGATCCGTTCCATGGTCCAGAATTTAAAGGCAGTAGGCGGGGTTATCGAGGAGTTGCCGGATGGGTGTCTGATCCGAGGGGTTTCCGAGTTTAAAGGGGGCGCTATTGAGAGTTTTGGGGATCATCGGACCGCTATGAGTTTTGCCGTGGCAAGTCTTGCTTCTCGAGGTGCGATTGTGATCGAAAATGCGGATTGTATAGCGACTTCATACCCGAATTTTAAGGAACATTTCAAAAAGCTTTTGTGTCAGTAACCCCTGAATTGGCGTAACGTTTTGGTTTGACAGAAAGTAGGCCGTTCGTTATACTACCTCACCTCTACAACGATCAGCCCACGATAAGGATAGATAAAGTCACATGTTTCTAGTAGACAGGCTGTTGGGATTTTTTTCGAGTGATATTGGAATCGACTTAGGAACGGCGAATACCCTTGTTTATGTAAAAGGGCAGGGCGTTGTCCTTTGTGAGCCTTCTGTGGTTGCCATCGACCGGACCACCCATCAAGTCCTCGCGGTAGGTGAAGAGGCCAAGCGCATGCTTGGTCGTACTCCGGGGAACATCACCGCTATTCGGCCAATGAAAGATGGTGTGATTGCTGATTTTGATATTACCGAAGCTATGCTGCGTTATTTTATCCGGAAAGTCCATCGTCGTAATAATCTGATCAGTCCCCGTGTTGTGATCGCTGTTCCGAGCGGAATCACTGAAGTTGAAAAACGCGCAGTGAAAGATTCTGCCGAACGAGCGGGTGCACGGACTCCTGTTTATCTCGTTGAAGAACCCATCGCTGCGGCGATCGGCGTCGGACTTCCGATCCACGAGCCTGCCGGGAATATGATCATTGATATCGGCGGCGGGACGACAGAAATCGCTGTTATCTCTCTTTCGGGAATTGTTTTTTCCAAGAGCATTCGGATCGGTGGCGATGAATTTGATGAAGCGATCATTTCTCACTTGAAGAAATCTTATAATTTAATGATCGGGGAGCGGACAGCTGAAGAGATCAAAATCCGTATTGGTTCTGCGTACCCCTTGGAAGAAGAAACGACGCTAGATGTTAAGGGACGCGACGTCCTGGCAGGTCTTCCTAAAACCATTAGCGTAACGAGCGAAGAGATCCGTGAAGCCCTTTCTGAGCCTCTTTCTGCTATTCTCGAAGCTATTCGGATCGCCCTTGAGCGAACGCCGCCGGAATTATCAGCCGATTTGATCGATCGGGGTCTCATTTTAGCAGGGGGTGGCTCGCTGCTGAGAGGTCTTGATAAATTGATTAGCGAAGAAACAGGGTTACCTGTTCACATTGCCGATGATCCTTTAACCGCTGTTGCGCTCGGGACCGGACGTTATTTAAGCGACTTTCATCTTTTGAAGCGTTTGGCAGTGAATAGTAATACAACTCGGGAATATTAAGTTTCTTCGATCAGTTCTGATCCTGCAATACTCAAAAGCGCCACTCCAAATCTTGGTTTACCATTAACCCTTTCGAAGGGGTAATTTCGGAGAAAAAGTTTTATGCGTCGCTGGCGTTTTTACTATTTCCTAGCACCTTCCATCCTTATTTTTTTTATTGTCTTGCAATACCCTCAAGTCAGTCGCATTGCCCAAACGACTGCAGCTACGATCTTTAAGCCCTTTCTTTCTCTAGGAGCTTCTGTCCGAGAGGGGATCAATGATCTTCGCTTTCATTTCAGTGATTTTTGGAATGCTGTTGCGAAGCAACGGGAATATTTGGAGAAGATCGCGAATTTAAAATCCCAACTGATTCGTCTCCAAGAAATGGAGCGGGAGAATGCCCGCCTCAAGAAACTTTTGGATTTTAGCCACGAAATAGATTTTAAGACGATCGGGACGCGAGTGATTGGGGAGGACAATACGCCATGGCGGAGGATCGTGATTTTGGATAAAGGAAGCCGTAAAGGGTTAAAAACGGATATGGTTTTAGTGACCCAGGAAGGATTGGCCGGAAGGATTTTGGATGTTGGCCCCACGACTGCCCGCGCTATCTTATTGCCGGATCCAGATTCTCGCGTCAGCGCATTGACGTCAACAAGCCGGGTCCAAGGGGTTGTCGCTGGTACTGGAATGCAAAAATTGGTGATGAAGTATCTGGCATTGGATGCGGAATTGACCATTGGGGAAGATGTTATTACTTCAGGGGTTGGAAGTATTTTTCCAAAAGGCCTCCGGATCGGGAGGATCGAATCCATTGAAAAAGATCCGGATGGATTACACTTGCAGGCCTTTGTCATCCCGTCAGTTGCTTTTTCGAAACTCGAGGAAACATTATGCCTCATCTCTTCTCCTTCAAAGTAATCAGTTATTTGTTGTTTCTGACGGTCCTGGATGTGACTTTGTGTCCTGTCTTGCGTATTCATGCTGTCTATCCCTCTTTGCTCTATCTTTTGATCTGCTACACCGCGTTTGAGTGGGGGAATCGCAAAACGATTTATGTGGCTTTCTGGGTCGGCCTTTTCAAGGATCTTTTGGGCGGAGGTCCCCTTGGATTGGAAACAAGCATCCTGGTTGTCATGTCCTTCGCTTTGGATTTTGTCGTGCAAAAGATCCAGAGAGAATTCCCAGGGATCTATCTGCTGATTACTTTTCTTTTTGTTTTTCTGAGCCTCATGTTCAAAATGATCATCGCCTATTTTTTGGAGTGGCTGCCTATGGTTTCATGGGAATATATGGAGGCGATCCTTTTTAAGGCGCTTTATACGACTCTTTTGCTCCCGATTTTCTATTTTGTCACGGAACGATGGTTTGGGAATCAATCGTTTTTAAAACAATATGAGCTTTTCCGATAATGATTACACGGTTCCATGTTTTTCAAATGACTGTTTTTTTGATTTTGGTGATGCTGGGCCTCGGGCTTTTCCATACTCAGATCCTTCGAGGCCGTT
>CAYQTU010000135.1:0-3962 GCA_964420575.1 uncultured bacterium | reverse complement strand
CGTGAGGGGCGGCAACTGGATCCGCGGATTCGGAAGCGGCTTCCTGCTGTTCCTTAACTTTGACCGATACGATCTTAGAAACACCAGGTTCTTCCATAGTAACTCCGTAAAGCGAATCCCCCATCGCGATCGTTTTACGATTGTGAGTGATGATCAAAAATTGTGTGGTATCGATAAAAGAGCGCAACGCAGCCAAGAATCGATCGACATTAGCCTCATCGAGCGGTGCATCCACCTCGTCCAAGAGACAGAAAGGCGAAGGCTTGATCTTGAAGAGAGCAAAAAGCAGTGCGACCGCGGTCAATGCTTTTTCTCCGCCCGAAAGAAGGGACATGCTCTGAAGTTTTTTCCCAGGAGGACGAACGACAATATCAATGCCGGACTCCAAAGGATGTTGTTCATCGATCAGAATAAGCTTGGCGTCACCGCCGCGGAAAAGAAGCTGATAATACTGCTTGAACATTTCCTGTACTTTTGTGAAGGTGGTTTCAAAGAGTTCTTTGGTGGTCCGGTTGATCTTCCGAATAGCCTCCATCAGGGATTCGCGAGCCTCATTCAGATCCTTTTGCTGAGCGAGAAGGAAATCAAAGCGTTGTTTTAACTCCTGATATTCTTCGATCGCCAGTAAATTGACCGTTCCCAAAGAGTCCACTTTGGTTTGCAGAGATCCGATCACTTCCTCAAAAGAAGCAGCCTCGTCTTCGGTCACCAGATAATCTTGAGGATTCAGGTCCTGGAGGTTTAACCGGTACTTCTGCGTCAATCGTTCCGAAACATTCTTAAGTTGATAATCAAAATCCATTTGTTGCATTGAAATCTGATGTTCCTCATCCTGTAACGACTTTTGAGATTGCGCAAGTTCCTCGATTTGACGCCGTTGCTGCGTTAAACGTTCTTCCTGTTCTAGTTTGTCTTTTTGTAACAGCTCAAGCTCAACCGCAACATCATGAAGTTGTTTTTGGAGCTCGACCGCGCTCAAAGCACTGCTTTGCTCATCTGCAGAAAGCTCCATTTCTCTTTCCGCGATACGCTCTCGCCCATGCGAGATAAAATTCAATCGATCATTGTCTTTTTGAGCATGGCTTTCGATCAACCGCATAGACTCATCAAGATGTTTAATGCCTTGCTGGAATTGATCGCATTCGGACTGGATCTGGCGAACGGACAACAGAATTTCTTCGCGGTCTTTGGAAAGAGATTCAACATCCCCTTCTTTTTGACATTGCATCTCGTGGAACTTTATCTCCTGCTGTTCCTTCTGGGAAAGTAAGGACTGAGTCTCTTCTTGGGAGGTTTTAATGCGAACTGCCTCTTGTTCCATGTCGATGATTTCAGAGCGCGTCAGATCCGTTTCTTTTTGAAAAGAAGCAAGTCTTTCTTCGATATTCTTCTTTTCAGTTTCAAGGGTTTCCTTTTGCAAGAGGAGTTCGGTTTTGCGTTGAGCTAATTCTGCCAGAGATTGTTGAGAATGCGTATGTTCCGCGCGAGACCGGGTCAAGGATTCCTGCAAGGCCTGAGCGGTACTTCCCGATTGCCGGGATTCTTCCTCAAAACGCGCGATTTCTGATGTTCGGGCAAACAGCGCGCGAGACTGTTGCGCAGAATCCCAAAAATACAGCTTTAAATCCGGCGTGATCAGGAAACCGTCGCGAGAGATTAAAGCTCCTGGGTTCTCAAGATTTACCAGTGCTTCAAGTTGGTCGATAGGGAAAGTTTCAATAAAATAAGTATTTCCAAAAACTGCGGCGGCAATATCCTCAAAGCCGGGCTGTGGCCGAACCTGAGATCGAAGGGAATGAAAACCAAGCGCAAGATAGCATTGAACGGTCGTTTCAGGCAGTGAAGGCTGGGACATGCGATTGCGGAGCATGATCCCGGAGGAGATATTTTTGGTTTGACGCAATTTTTCTAAGATGCTCTTTGCGGTTTGGATATCTTCCGCAACAAAACACCGAACAAAATACCCCAAAGAAATATCTGCAGCCCATTCAAAACCGCGTTCAACCGTAAGAACATCTCTTAAGGTGCGGAGTGCTCCCGGAGCATCGTTCAAAAATTTCTGGAAAGCCTCTTGATCTTCATGCTCTAATTCACGGAGTGTTTGAAGGCGTGTTTCCTTTTCCCGCTTTAAAAGCGAAACATTGTGAGCCTGAGCTTCCAGTTCATGGATCGTTTTAAGAAGCAAAACATCCCGCTCGCGCAGGCGAAGCCAGTCGTTTTCTGCCACTTGGTATTCGGCAATAGCTGATTCAATGCGTTGGATACATCCAGCCAGTCGTGCATCCCATTCTGCGATATGTTCACTAAAACGGGCAATGTTCGATTCTTGCTTATGCTTTTGAATATCTAAATTCTCGCGAAGCGTTTTGTAGCGTTGATATTCATTGCGAGCTTGCGTGGTCGCCTGCGCCGATTCAAAGAATTCACGGCGTATCGTTTCAAGCTCGGCTTTTGCTTGCGCGACTTTTTGGTCATGTTGCTCGATCGTCTGGACTGCGATTTGAAGGCGGGTCTGCGCCGAAGCGTTTTCTTCCTGTTGCTTCAGAATCAAGGCGGCAAGCTCTTCTTTTTTAGCCGCACTGGCCTCTAATGCTTTTTTTAGCTGATCTTCTTCCTGGAGAAGTTGGCCGCGTTGTTGGGCCAGTTCGATCTTTTTATCGCGAATGAACTGCAATTTCTGCTCATTTTTTTCCACCTGTGACTCAAGACGATAACGTTCTCCTTCTTTTCCTTGGCACAGCTGTGCGGTCTCCCGGACTTTGGCTTCCTGAGATTCAAATTCCCGACGCAGGCTCAGGATATTCCCCTCGAGCGCCTCCAGTTGATGCTTTTTGGCCTGAAAACTTTCCGTCAAGGCCTGCTTCCGAGATTCAAGCTGCTGTTTTTGGTAGAAGGATCGTTTAATCTCAAGCGTTTTAAGGCGGTCTAGTTCAACTTTATAGCGTTCCGCCCTCTTGGCTTGACGTTCTGCGTATTGGATGTTTTTTTGAACCTCATAGACGATATCGTTCAAACGTTTCAGATTTTCTTCAGTCCGTTCAAGTTTGCGGATCGATTCATCTTTTTTGACTTTGTATTTCGCAATCCCGGCCGCTTCTTCGATCAGGAAACGCCGCTCTTCAGGATCGGCTTTCAAAATATAGTCGATCCTTCCCTGTTCGATCATCGAATACGTTGAAGAGCCAATGCCAGTATCGAGGATGATGTCCTGGATGTCTTTTAAGCGGCAGACCGTTTTATTAAGAAGGTATTCGCTTTCCCCGGTCCGGTAAAGCCGTCGTGTAAGCGTCACTTCATTGTATTCTATAGGCATCCCGCGGTCGGAATTGTCAATAGTGAGAGAAACTTCGGCAAAAGCCAGCGGTTTTCGGACTTCCGTTCCATTAAAAATGACGTCTTCCATGCTGCTGCCCCTTAAGAGCTTAGCGCTTCGTTCTCCTAAGACCCACCGGATAGCATCAGAGACGTTACTTTTACCGCACCCATTGGGACCGACGATGCAGGTTACACCGTGATCAAAGAGAATATCTGTTTTATCAGCAAAAGATTTAAAACCGACAAGCTCTAATTTTTTGAGCCGCATAGAATATCTCGTTTCTTATCCGTCAACGTTAAGATCCTAGAGCTTAAAATACCTAAAATCCGCGGATTGATCTTACTTAATATTTCGGCCGAAAAAGAGGATGTCTTAAGAGGGAAAATAGGATTTTCGGGATTAGTCCTGGAAAGCTTTAAAAGCGATACAGGCATTATGCCCCCCGAAACCTAGTGAGTTCGATAAAGTGACCCGAACACGGCATTTTTGCGCTTCATTCGGAACGTAATTGAGGTCGCAATCGGGGTCCGGGTTCTTGTAGTTGATGGTAGGAGGAACAATTTGATCTCGGATCGCAAGAACACAGGCAACACCTTCTACTGCGCCGGCAGCTCCGAGTAAATGACCCACCATGGATTTTGTTGAA
>CAYQTU010000134.1:0-3980 GCA_964420575.1 uncultured bacterium | reverse complement strand
TGAATGACCTCATCACAGATCTGGCTTATCGCAAGCGTTGCTTTTTATATGTCCTTTATGCTGGGGATCGGATTTTGGACCAGCAAAAAGATCAAAGACACCAAAGATTACATCATTGCCGGCGGGAAAATGGGTTGGTGGCTTTCGATCGGGACGATCTTTGCGACTTGGTTCGGGGCTGAAACGTGTATGGGCTCTTCCCGCACCGCCTTTGAAAAAGGGGTCTTGGGGGTGATCGCGGATCCTTTCGGAGCCGGTCTTTGCTTGATCTTGTCCGGTCTTTTTTTTGCTAAGATCTTTCACAATATGAAAGCCGAGACGATCGTGGATTTTTTTAAACAACGTTACGGCGAAAAAGTCGCGGCCGTTTTTAGTGTTCTTTATATTCCGGTCTATCTTGGCTGGGTCGGGGGACAGCTCCTCGCGTTCGGGATTATTCTGCATTCGCTGACCGGTCTTCCGGTGATGCCTTCAGTCCTGATCTCTGCGGCCGTAGTGATCCTTTATACGTATTGGGGCGGGATGTGGGCGGATGCGGTGACCGATCTTTATCAGATGATCTTCATTCTGATCGGGCTCCTTGTTCTCTTTCCGATCCTGGTCAAGGACCTTGGCGGTTTTTCGGCGGTCATGGCCAAGATCCCAGAATCCTTTTTTTATTTTTACCCTCATACCAGTTCAAAACTGACATGGCTGAATTATATCCAAGCGTGGATGATGGTAGGGATAGGATCGTTGCCGGCGCAAGACCTTTTTCAGCGCATGATGGCTCCCAAGACCGCTTCAATGGCACAAAAAGCTTCTATTCTTGCAGGGCTTATGTATATGGGGATCGGGATCATTCCTGTTTTGTTAGGGATTTTTGGACGGGTGGCGATGCCTGAAAGCAGCGGGGAATCTATTCTGATTGATCTTGCTCAAAAATATCTTTCGACACCTTTAATGGCTCTGATGGTTGGTGCGCTCCTCTCAGCGATCATGAGTTCGGCAGATAGTGCTCTTTTAGCTCCTGCCGGGATCATCGGTCATAATATCGTTTCTTTTTTTAAACCTGATGCAAGCGAAGCACTCCAACTTAAATGGTGTCATCGAAGCATTTTGATCGTTGGTCTATTGTCTTTGATCCTTGCGCTATATTTTCAGAATATTTATGCTCTTTGTATGCATGCCTGGGGGATTTTACTAGTGGGGGTTGCCGCGCCTATGATTGCCGGAGTTTATTGGAAAAAAGCGACCACGTCCGGAGCTGTCGCGGGAGCTGTTTTGGGGACGTTATCATGGATCCTTTGCAGTATTTTTCTCCCGCATGATTATCCCGCACATCTCTTCGGATTTGTGATCTCGGGTTTTGTCTTAGTTCTGGTCAGCTTGTTGACCCCTAAGAGGTTCAAAACAGCATGAAAAAAATCCTGAATTACCTTACCAATAGTTTTCCGATCTTAGTCTTTGCTGCTTCCATGCTGGCGCTTTGGCAGCCATGGATCTTTACATGGTTCAGCGGGAAATTGATCACGATCGGACTCGGGATCATTATGCTGGGGATGGGGCTTACACTGACCGTAAATGATTTTAAACGTGTTGTGAAATTTCCGGGCTGGGTAGCGATCGGAATGCTTCTGCAATATACCGTAATGCCGGCCTTGGGCTGGGGGATGAGCTTTGTTTTTCATCTTCCGACCGTTTTTGCCGTCGGGCTTATTCTTGTGGCTTGTTGTCCTGGAGGGACGGCTTCAAATGTGGTGAACTATCTTGCAAAAACGGATGTCCCGCTTTCGGTGACCATGACCGCCATTTCAACGATCATGGGCGTTTTTATGACGCCGTTTTTAACGGCGTTTTTAGCCGGCAGTCGTATTGAAGTGAATGCCTGGGGGCTCTTGACGGATTGTTTTCTGGTGGTGGTTTTCCCTGTGGCTGCAGGGGTGGCACTTAACCGGTATGCTTCAAAATTCACCGCAAAGATCGTTCCTGCAGCGCCTCTTGCCGCGGTGATCTTTATTGTGTTGATCGTAGCATCCATTATCGGGGCAGGGCGGGATATGATCTTGAGATCCGGTTTGCAATTGATCGGAGCTGTATTTAGCCTTCATGCCGGCGGTTTCTTATTCGGTTATTTATTCAGCAAATGGCTGACGCGCCGGGAAATTGTCTCACGGACGATCTCCGTGGAGGTCGGCATGCAGAATTCAGGTCTTGGAGTCGTGCTTGCAAGGAATAATTTTACAGATCCTGCTACAGCCATTCCGTGCGCCATGTCCAGTCTCACCCATTGTCTCATCGGCAGTTTTCTTGCGGGGATCTGGAGAATAAGCTCAGCTTCACAAAAAGAAGGCCGATCATGAAACGGTCTCAACGGGTTGCTTTCTTTTATTTTGTTCTTTTAATTCCTGTCGCTTTTATTTTAGTTTCCTGCAAGCCTGGCAACAAGAATCCGGTTTTAGAGAAAAATGCCGGTTCTTCCGTGGTCCAAGATACCCTTATCCTTAAAAATGGGGGGAAGATCCAAGGCAAGATCATTGCTGAAAACCCGTCCCGCGTGACGATCTCTATTGAAGGCGGAGAGCTTGGGTTCCCCAGATCTGATATTGCAGAGATCCGGCGCGGGGAGTCCCTGATCTCTTCTAAGGATGGGATCGAATTGTCCGCCTTTTCTCAAAATGCAGGCATGATTTATCCCAGTATCTATATGAAAGACGGACAAATTGCTTCAGGCGGAGAGATCTTCAAGGACGGACAAAGTTTTTATCTTAAAAAACCGGTTGAGGGAGGGGGATTCGCTTCTTTCGGTTTCGATTTGGACAAGATCGAGAAGATCCTTTTGTGGCCGCCGCCTTCGGAAGATCGTTTAAACAAGGATTTTAAAGAGCTTAAAAATTTAAATCTGAAATATTCTTATCAAAAACCTCCCTATTATATAGTTTCCACCGTGGAATCCTCGGATCTGGTGCTTTATTTCAAGGCCCTCGAACGGTTTTTCCATGATTTTCTGTTCCGTTTTTTTGAGCTGATCGATCCGGGAAAAGATCCCGGCCCCTTAGGAGTGATCATCTTCGGGGATTATCAGAATTTTTTGAAATTTACAGGACTTTCCGGGAATACGCCGATTGTAGGATTTTATGTGCCTAAGAAAAAAGTCCTTGTGCTCTATAACCTTAAAGAGATCGATATGATCCGTTTTCAGCTGGCTATGGCCGAGTTTATTGAAAAGAATATCGGGAAGTATAAAACGGCGCTTGAAATGGCCACGAATGTCGATGGCGAGCAAAAGTGGGCGGCTTATGATTATCTTGAAAAAGTTCAATTCCAGATCGAAAGCCGGCGCATGCAGCTTGAATTTTGGGCCCGCGAACGGACGATCGAAACGATCCGCCATGAAGGGGGGCATCAGCTTCTTCATTTATTCGGGATCGATTCAGATCAGGTTTACCGGGGGGCCTGGTTCTCGGAAGGTATGGCGGAATATGTGGCGCCTGAGAATATGGGAGATATTTCTAAGGAGCGTTTGATGTTCCTGCGTTCGCAATTGGAAAAAGGGCATACCCTTATGCCCCTTCAATATCTGATGAGCATTAAATCGGGTGAGGGGATCCATCGCCTTCAAGATCCGAATTATACGTTATTGGGGTATGCGCAAAGCTGGGCGTTGATCTATTTCCTGATGGAGAATTATCAGACTTCCTTTTTAAATTACATCCGAGACCTTAGGAACCAAGACACAAAATTCAATGCGGACCGCGATCAAGCCCTTTTTGAAAAACATCTGGGGAAAAAGATCCCGGAACTGGATAAGGAATTTGAAACGTTTGTCCGGAAGATCATGGTGGAAAGGATCGATCAGGAAACATATGACTTCTTCCGTTTAATCCGTCAACCTTCGTAGCGCCGCAAGCCCGTGATTCTTCAGGCGTCTTTTTTGAAAGTTAATTGATTCCAAGAAAAAACGGACGGGATCACATCTTCTGTTGAAAGTTCAATCACCA
>CAYQTU010000133.1:0-4021 GCA_964420575.1 uncultured bacterium | reverse complement strand
ACCTCTGACCTCTTCCATGTCAAGGAAGCGTTCTAACCAACTGAACTAACCGCGCGCATTTAAAAAAAGAAAGGCTTGAGGGACGCACATCTTAAACTGCCCTCTCCCAGATTTCAATGAAAAAAGACGAGTTCAACGTCCCTGGCTGACCTTTTTTAAATGTTCTTGCAAAAGCATCCTCACGTTTACCAAAGCCTGGCTACGGTGCGAAACACTGTGTTTCATTTCTGAAGTTATTTCGCCAAAGGTCCTTTGGAACGGAGGATAGTAAAAAAGCGGGTCATAGCCAAAGCCACCATTGCCTCGAAGTTCTCGGGCAATGACCCCATGCACTTGACCGCTCGCCACACCGATCACCCTTTGAGGCTCGGCAATCACGACCACCGATTCATAGTGCGCTGTTCTCTTGTCATCAGGGACATCTGAAAGCAGTTCTAAAAGTTTCTGGTTGTTGGCATCATCGTTTTTGTCCAAGCCGGAGAATCGGGCCGAAAGAACACCGGGTCCTCCGTTTAACGCATCACAACAAAGACCCGAATCTTCTCCTAGGGTCAGCATGCCTGTCTGCCGGGCATAACCCAACGCTTTAAGTTCGGCATTTGCTTCAAAGGTCTTCCCCGTCTCTTCAACCGGCGTCACCAAAGGAAAATCTTTTAGGCTGAGGCATTGGATATCCAGATCCACCAGAAGCTCCTGAAGTTCCCTGAGCTTCTTCAGATTGGTCGTCGCAACAAGCAATTGCAGTTTAGACATATTTTTTCTGGATCAGGGTCAGTTCGCGGATCCCTTTCTTGGCAAGCTGGAGTAATTGTCCAAGGACGGCCTCGCTGAAAGGTTTCCCTTCTGCGGTCCCTTGAACTTCTACAAGTTTTCCTGAACCGGTCATCACAACGTTCATATCCACTTCAGCTTTGGAATCTTCGGCATAACAGAGATCCAGCATAGGCTTTCCTCCGACAACGCCAACGCTCACTGCAGCCACAGAGTCGATCATGGGATCTCCCGAAAGGGTCTTCTGGTCCAGAAGTTTTTGGATCGCTTGTTTAAGAGCGATGTAACAGCCCGTGATCGAAGCCGTACGCGTTCCACCGTCCCCTTGAATGACATCCGCATCAAGCCAGATCGTTCTCTCCCCAAGTTTCTTAAGATCCACGATCGATCGCAGGCTTCTCCCGATCAGCCGTTGGATCTCCTGTGTCCTTCCGGAAAGCTTGCCTTTAGAAGCTTCTCGGGCAATGCGCTCGCTGCAGGAGGCCGGGATCATCCCATACTCCGCGGTAATCCATCCTTTTCCTTCATTCTTACAAAACAGAGGGACTTTCTCTTCGATCGTGGCCGAGCAGATCACTTTGGTATCTCCCATCTCGATCAAGCATGATCCATGCGCATGTTTCAAATACCCATTCCGGATCACAACTTTCCGAAGCTGTTGATTCTGACGTCGATCGATTCTCATGATGTTCCCTCCTAACGGATTTTAAGCATTTTGTGAAGCCGCAAGCCGATCCGGATATCCGGGACCCACCGTTTTCCGATCCGCTGCAATTCTTCCAAAAGCAGGATCAACTCCGGATCCTCCGGACTTTCAACGGCGAGACTAACCGGTTGTAAAAATATGGGCGTTAGCGGCGCAATTTCAGAGACCATCCGAAGATGTTCTTCATACTCCTTAAGATCGATCTCCTTCGAAACCACAATCTTAATGAATGTTTCTTTATCCCGGGCGACTTTTAAAAATTTCCGATGTTCCCGAAGGAGATCTTGCGTGTGACCAACGCTTGGAAGCTTCAGGTCCATCGCGATCAAATCACAATAGCCCACAATTTCCGAAAGCGTTTCCCACAAGACTCCGTTTGTTTCCAAAAGGATTTTTCGATTTCTGACCTTGAGTTCATGACATAACGCTTTTAAAAAAGGACGATAAAATAAAGGTTCTCCACCGGTCAAACTGACAAAAGCATGCGGCCCCTCATCGCGGTCGACCCGCTCAACTTCCTGGAGGAGCTGCGCAAGCGACATCTCGATACCTTTTTTATCGATCTCATCACAATAAGAACATTGCATAGGACAATCCTGGAAACGGATAAAAAGATGCCGCTCCCCCGTTCGAAGTCCTTCGCCCTGAAGGGAAGAAAAGATCTCGGTGATGTTCGCTGTTTCAGCCATTGAAAAGACCGGCTTAAAGTCCAGGAGAGGGTCGGAAAACCCTGCTTCCTGAAAACCTTTTGCCCGAAGCCGGCAGGAATCACAATGGCCGCATGGCTCAGCGCCGCCTTCATAACAGGACCAAGTATTTTCAAAAGGGACATGAAGTTTTTTCCCGAGAAGAACAATATCCTTTTTGGTCAAATGGAGTAATGGGGCATGGATCCGGACCGGATGCCCTTCAGCCCCCGTTTTTGTGCCTTGCCGCATAGCCTCCTCAAAAGCCCTCAAATAATCAGGGCGGCAGTCCGGATAACCGCTGTAATCAAGTGCGTTTGCACCGATAAAAACCGCATTGGCTCCAAAAGCTTCGGCGCAGGACATGGCCATCGCAAGAAATATGCTATTCCGAGCCGGAACATAAGTTGCCGGGATCTCATTAGGAATTTCTTCCAGTGAACGGTCTTGGGGAAGCTCTTGGGTCTTGTCTAACAGAGCACTTCCCTGCCACGGAAGCTGGAAAGGAAGGACAAAGTGGCGGATGTTCAAATCTTTGCAAAGACGACGGGCTGCGATAAGTTCGCGCTCATGCCTTTGCCCATATCGGAAAGAAAGCGCAACCGGGGCATAACCCTCCGATTGGGCAACGTAGAGACACACCGCAGAATCTAAACCGCCTGACAACAAGCACACCGCGTTTTTCATGGAACCTTCACGATCTTGACGTTCTTGAGTTCCTCGCCCAGAAAGGTTTCTCCGATCCTTGCAAAATTTCGCACAAAATCCGTCACAAAAATACGCAACGGGGCTTTCCGGTCTTTAGGATAGTTCAAATAGTTCTTTTTTAAAATTGCGGCAAGTTTATGGGCGGTAGGGACCGCCGAATCCACTAAACGGATCGAGGAACCCATGACTTGCGAAATGATCGGAGCCAAAAGCGGATAATGCGTGCATCCAAGAATCAATGTATCGATATCCTTTTTTTTCACCGGATCCAAATACTGGTGCGCCGCCGCAACAGCGATATCGCCCTCTAGCCATCCTTCTTCCACTAAGGGAACAAACAAGGAGCAAGGTTTCAAGAAGAACTGCGCTCCGCTGCACCGGCGCGAAAGGGCTTTTGCATAGCTCCCGCTTTCGATCGTCGCATGAGTCGCAATGACTCCGATACGATATTTTTTCGTCGCGGATAATGCCGCATCAACGGCTGGGGTGATCACATCGACAACCGGAATAGAAAGTTGCCGGGAAAGATTTCGATAGGCCACACTGGATGCCGAATTGCACGCGATCACGAGCGCTTTGATCTTCTTTTTTAAAAGATAACGGGCGCACTCTTCTGAACGGCGGCGGATTTCCCCGGTCGATTTCGTACCGTACGGCAAGTGAGCAAGGTCCCCTAAATAAAGGATCTCTTCCGAGGGAAGCAAGCGTCGCAACTGACGGACCACAGTCAACCCTCCAAGTCCTGAGTCAAACACGCCGATGGGCGATCGGGAGGATTGTCGCCGGATTATATTTTTTTTGAGTGAACAATTCTTCATATTTGTGGATGATCGACGACAGCGCATTCTATTTCCCAGAAAACCCCTCGTTTCGCAGATCATTGCTCGCAATATAACAATCGACGTTCTTAAAGCACCGCAACTTTTTTCATGGCTTGCCGAATACGGTCAAGGCCTTCCGAGATCTGATCGATGTTGAGTGCATAACTGAGGCGAATCCTGTCCGGCGCGCCGAACCACTCTCCAAGGTAAGTAATGACTTTAAAGTCGTTGTAAAGAACGGATAAAAATTGCCTCGCATTTTTACATTTTGGGAGTACATAGAAAGCGCCTTCCGGCTTCCAGAGATCAAAGCCGAGCTGAACCAGCCC
>CAYQTU010000132.1:0-4024 GCA_964420575.1 uncultured bacterium | reverse complement strand
AATAAAACCCCCAAAAGGCTCCCCCATGTCCCCGGAGCTTTGGGTAAAAGGCCAACGCCCGTTGCTAATACAAAATGTCCAAATTTTTCAGTAAAAAAATGAGTCCTTTGATTCATAAGAAACATGAACCCCGAGATAAGAGTGAGCAGGACTGTGACTGGCAATAAAAAAGGTAAAAGGTAGTAAAAAATTCCAGTCAGGACATCAAAGGCAGCATAGGGATTCAAGAGGTAATAAAAAAAAGAGACCAAGACGGTGGTCATTTGAAAAACGAATTTCAATTTTCCAAGTTTTTCGGCCCCAAAAGATTTTCCTTCGATCAACCAGCCGGTCCGGCAGAACGTCACCACGATCTCACGGATAAAAACAGGAACGACCCACCAGATTGAAAAGATCTTCATTTCAGCAAAAGCCGCCATAGGTGCAAGGATAAGGATCTTATCCGTAAAAGGATCGACCCAGCGGCCAAAAGCCGATTCCAGCTGATACTGGCGCGCCAGCCACCCATCAAAAAAATCCGTGATCGCTCCGATCAAAAAAAGGATAAGAGCCCAAAAATGGCCTAAGGGCTTCGGTTGAAGGATCAAAAAAGGCAACGCAATACCGATCAGTCCACGGAGGATGCTTAGGCTATTCGGATTCAAGAATGAATATTTAGATCTTACCCACGAGGTCATATTCTTTAGCATCCTTAATTTGAACCGGATAAAAATTCCCGACTTTTAATGTTTTTGAACTGCAAACAATAACATTCCCGTCAACTTCAGGCGCATCCATATAGGAGCGTCCTAGCCACACATCCCGCTTTTTTGCATCTCTTTTTTCAATCAGCACATCAAACGTTTTTCCTAATAAACGCCGGTTTGCCCTGCGAACAATGGCCTGCTGATAAAGCATCGCCTGATGGAACCTTGCTTCTTTAACGGGTTCAGGGACCTGTCCCGGGAATTTTGCGGCCCGAGAGCCCTTTTCTCTGGAGTAAGTAAAAATCCCGACTCTCTCAAATTTCATTTCATCCATAAAATCTAAAAGCTCGCGAAAATCCTGCTCCGTCTCTCCGGGAAACCCAACAATAAAACTCGTCCGGATCACCAAGTCCGGGATTGCAATACGCAATTTTTTAATAAGTTCTACGGTTTTTTTCTTATTCATCCCGCGCCGCATTGCATGGAGTATTTTATCACTAATGTGCTGAAGGGGTAAATCTATGTAATGACAGATTTTTTTGGACGTTGCGATCATATGGATCAGCGCATCACTCACGGACGAAGGATAGGCATAAAGAAGCCGGATCCAACGAACTCCGCCAATCCGTTCTAACTCCGAAAGCAATTCAGGGAGCAAAGGTTTTTTTGCATAATCATATCCAAACTTCGTGGTATCCTGACCGATCAGGATAAGCTCCTTCGCCCCTTCAGCCGCCAACTGTTTCGCTTCTTGAAGCACATCGGAGATCTTTCGAGAGCGGAATCTTCCCCGCAAGCTCGGAATAACACAAAAAGAACACGTGTGGTTACAGCCCTCGGAAATCTTCAGGTAACGGGAATGTTGAGGTGTTAAAGGAACGCGACTATCCCCGGCCCGGGAAAGATAGCCCAAATGGTGAAGATGCGTTGTTCGTTTCCCGGCAAGGACCTTTTTCAAAATCTGAGGGACCTTTTCAAAATCCCCGGAGCCGATAAAAGCATCGACATCTTTAAAACTGCTCTGGATCTCGTCGGGAAATCGCTGCACAAGGCATCCCAAGGCGATGAGCGCCAGGATCTTGCCTTCCCGCTTATATTCCACAAGGCGGAGAAGCGTATCAACGGATTCTTGTTGCGCGTCTTTAATAAAACCGCAGGTGTTCAAAAGCACAATGTCGCTTTGATCAATGCTTGAAGCTTTAGCGTATCCGGCATTCTGCAATTTTCCCAAAATGACTTCGCTATCTACAAGCGTCTTGGGGCAGCCTAAGGAAATAACCCCTACACGTAAATGCTGACTACCTCGTTTCATCGATAGGCCTCTGAAAGGAAGGCTGGGATAATCCCAACCGTAAGCCATTTTCTAGATGAGTCGAAAGAAAATGGCGGGAGCGACGGGGCTCGAACCCGCAACCTCCGGATCGACAGTCCGGAGCTCTAACCAATTGAGCTACGCCCCCATGAAGAGCGGTTATTCTAGCGAGAGAAGACTTGCTTCTCAAGTAAAAATTAAAGGGATTGGTGGGCGATTCAGGATTCGAACCTGAGACCCCATCCTTGTAAGGGATGTGCTCTAAACCAACTGAGCTAATCGCCCGCAAACTCATTAATCCGATGGATCATCCGATTAAGACAAGTATAACAATCCCGCTTGAAATAGAATGCCAGACGGGTCAAATGGAACGTATAAGGCACATTTCGCTCTTCTTCAAACGGTTTAAGGGACTGCGTGATCTTCCCTTTTTTCACAATAGTCCTAAATTCCTGATTGAGCAACTCGAGTTGTTTTTCATTAAGCGGCTTTTCAATACGAAGCACTAGCAGATCGCGGATATACCTCATTGAATGGTACATCTTATAAAAATCAACAATATGCTTCACCGCATCCTCAGGGTCCTGCGTCAAATGCATCAACCCCAAGTCCTCTTCATGGATCATCGCGCTTTTAACAAGATGTTTTTTAAAAAAATCCAGAAAATCTTTCCAATACGTGGAGCCTGGGGCATCCAAACAAACCACCGGCCGTGGATCCGTCTTGCCGGTTTGAACCAACGTCAAAGTTTCAAAGCCTTCATCATGCGTTCCAAAACCCCCTGGGCAAAGAATCGTTGCATGGGATTCTCGCAGGAACATCAGTTTACGGGTGAAAAAATATTTAAAACTGATCAGTTTCGGGTCCTGCTGCATGACCGGATTCGCTTCCTGCTCAAACGGAAGACGGATATTCATTCCAAAGCTGTTCTTCCGCCCTGCTCCTTCGTTACCCGCCTGCATGATCCCCGAAGCCGCCCCAGTGATCACCATCCATCCTTTTTGGACGATCGCCTTCGAAAATTTTGAAGCGATCTGATAGTCCGGAGCATTCTTAGGGGTGCGCGCAGATCCGAAAAGAGCTACTTTGCGGATTTGCCGATAAGGCTCGAAAACTTTCAAACTATAACGCAATTCCCGAACCGCAGTATTAATGATCTTCAAGTCTCCACGGTTCAATTTATCTTCATAAATCTTCAGCGCCGTGGAAACCATTTCTTCGACAAGATCCGCATTTTCACCTTGGCCCGCTTGATGGATGAGCCCATGGATCAAAACATCTAGTTTTGGATCCCCGGTATTGGCACCGTGCTTATCAAAAGGATGCTCGCTCATGATTCCGCTACCTTAATCCTAAGAATGAGATCGCCCTCATGGTGACATGCGGGGCAGACCCGGCCCTGTCTTGAAAGTCTCAATTTTTGTCCTTCTTTTGTGTTCACGGGGATTCTCACCGATATCGTTTGTCCTTCAGGCGTACGGAACGTTACATTCCCGCCTTCTTTAGCTTTCTTTTTTGAGATCTTTAGATTCACGACCACATCAACGGATTCCTGAACTTCCGCGGAATCAGATCCCTCATCCAAACCAGCTCCATGGCTATAAAAACGTTGCTGCGGCCCCCCTGACGAATAAACCCGAAACGACGACGCGCCACCTCCGCCCCCCGAAAAAAGATCCTCAAAGATATCCGAAAAAGCAGAATACCGACCTGCAGAACGAGCTCGGCCCCCTGAAAATTGCCGGAGAAGATCTTCAAAATTAAAACCTTGCGCACCGGCAAAATTCCCCTGATAAGCCCCGCCGAATTTACGCATTTGATCATATTGGGCCCGGCGCTTTTCATCGCTCAAGACATAATACGCTTCCGAGATCTCCTTGAACCTGGCTTCGGCCTGTTTGGGATTTTCGGGGTTTTTGTCAGGATGGTATTTGACCGCGAGTTTCCGGTAGATCTTTTTCATCTCATCCGCCGAAGCATTCTCGGAAACACCTAAAATTTTATAATAATCTTTTTGTTGAGCCAT
>CAYQTU010000131.1:3258-4026 GCA_964420575.1 uncultured bacterium | reverse complement strand
GGAATCATTTATGAATCGCCGTCAGGACGGCGGACGCTTGGGCAGCGTGACGGTAAAGCGGCTGCCGCGGCCGGGCAGGCTCGCGGCCTCGATCCTCCCGCCGTGGGCGGATACGATCGAGCGGGCGATCGGGGACGTTAAAGATGCCCTTTATCTCGGTTTGATCCTGACCATGGGGGTCATTTATGCCTTTATCCGGAATTGGGTCCTTGCGGCGATCATTTTAGTCGTGATCCCGTGCTCTTTGATCACGACGTTCATTTTTATGGCGGCATTCGGGATCAGTATCAATGTCATGACCTTGAGCGGCCTTTCCCTTGCGATCGGGATCTTGGTCGATACCGCCGTAGTGATCATGGAAAATATCTTTTCTAAAAAAGAACAAGGTTACCCCGATACTCAGGCTATCCGCGACGGAAGCGAAGAGGTCTGGCTTGCGCTGTTGACCTCGCTTGCCACTATGCTTGTTGTTTTTCTGCCGATCGTTTTTATCGATAAAGCGATCCAGATCACTTATGGCGGATTCGCTTTTACGATCTGCGTTTCTCTAGTGGCGTCCTTTTTTGCGGCGTTGATGCTGATCCCGATGCTGATCCGCCAGTTTGGGATCGCAGCTTTGCATCAAAAACAAGAAGGATCAACCAGCGCTTTTATTGAAAAGGCCAGGGCAAAATATATCGGAGCGATCAAATGGTGTATCGCCCGAAGATGGCGCGTGGTTCTTTTTGTTTTTCTTTTATGCGGTTTTTCCGGGTACATGCTGGCAAA
>CAYQTU010000131.1:0-3248 GCA_964420575.1 uncultured bacterium | reverse complement strand
CTTCATTCGAAGAAAATGAATTTGCGGTCATTACTTTCCCCTTAGCCGGGGCGCGGCTGGAATCCAATGACCAAGCGATGAAAAAGATCGAAGAGATCCTGAGCAAGATCCCGGATGTCACGCTTTTCTCGACGACCGTGAGCAAAGACGACTTGCGTCTCTTTGTCCGTTTAAAGCCTGCCCGGAAGCGGCAGTATTCCAAAGACGAGATCATGAAGATCATTGACGAGCAGGGGAATGCCGCGATCAAGGAAATTCATAGCGATTACAGCCTGATCGTGGACGAAGGTGCCGGTTCTTCCGAACAGAAAAAGCTTGTGGTGAATATCTATGGGCAGGACGGAGATGAATTGGAAAAGCTAGCTAAGGAATTTGCCAATAAGATGTCCAATGTCCAGGGGTTGAGTAATCTTGTCATGACCGACCTCAGAAAGCGTCCGGAATATTCCCTGGTGGTGGATAAGGGGAAGGCGGCGATGTACGGCTTATCGGTGAAGGCGGTAGCGGACAGCATGCATGCCCAGATCCGCGGGATGAGACCGACAAAATTCCATGAGGTCTCCAAAGGCGAAGAGATCGAAACGATCACTCGTCTGCAGGCGATCTACCGTCAGAAACTTGAAGACTTGAGCCAGGTTTTTATCGAGACCCGGTACAATAACCAGGTCCAGCTTAGCGAGGTCGCGAACTTTTTCCCCTCCAAAGGGCCGACGACGATCGACCGTAAAGACAAACACCGCTATGTTTTCGTAAAGGGAGATACCAAGCGTCCCATTGAGCTGATCGCGAAGGACGTGAAAAAGGCCGTCAAAGACATCAAGCTTCCCGATGACTACTATTGGCGTTTTGGCGGGGGTTATGAGGAATTGATCGGAAGTAAATCCCAGCTGGGCGTGGCGCTTTTGATCACCATCTTCCTGGTCTACATGGTCATGGCCTGTCTTTTTGAGAGCTATCTTTACCCGCTTCTGATCATGATCAAGATCATCCTGAACTTTATTGGGATCTGGCTGGCGCTTTTGATCACCCAGAAACCCTTGAGCACCCAAGTCTTCATTGGGATGATCATGTTGGCGGGTTATTCGGTGAACGCTGCGATCTTGCTTGTGGACCATGCCCTGCATCTTCCCCAGGAAAAGAGCAAAGAGGAACGGTTTATCCAAGCCGGAGTGGACCGCCTGCGGCCGATCTTAATGACCGCGATCGCGGCCATCCTCGGTTTTTTACCGATGGCGATGAGTTTTGGTCAAGCAAGCGATCTTTGGTCGCCTCTGGCCGTAACGATCATCGGTGGGTTGATCAGCTCCACCATTTTGATCTTATTCATACTGCCGTCCTTGGTGCTTTGCGTGGACGATATTAAGAATTTCTTTTTACACCCCTCGATCAGGTTTCCTTTTTTTAAGAAACCGGTTTTGATCGAAGGAAATGCAGCTTGAGGATTGTGAAACGGTTTCAAAATAAGCTATAATTAAACCGGCCACGAGGCCGGGATAGGAGAAACGTCATGGAAATAAAACAGAACGGTCCTAATGCAACAACCCAGAATCGCCCTTATAAACGGCATGTAAAGAATATCCTGATCCATCGCCCGATGCAGCGGGAGTTCTCGCTTATGCTCATCCTGCTTTTCATTTTGGCTTCAGGGGCCGTGGCTTGGGTCATTCACTATACAATCAACGATGCGGCGTTTGGGAGTAACAGTTTTTACTTTGGCAAGGTCAGCCCGACCCAAGTCCTCTCGGATGTGACCTATTCCATTATCATGCGTGTAACGTTGATCTTGATCATGACCCTTGTGATCATTGCGATCTACGGGATCGTTTTCTTGCACCGGGTCGCCGGACCGGTTTACCGGTTCCGTCAAACCCTGCTGAAACTTAACCGCGGGGAATACCCGCCGGAAGTCCATATCCGGGAAAATGACTTTTTCCATGAGCTAGCCCATGAGATTAACGGGGTCCTTAAAAAATTAGGGTCCGATGAGACCGTTAAGCGGTTGCACGGACAAAGTGCAAAGCTTGACGAAATGAAAAGGAAATTGGATGAGATTATCCGGATCTCTTCATCGGAAGAGATGCGGCAAAAAGCGCAGGAAGTGAAAAGCAATCTGGAAAATCTTTCAAAATAAAAGGATTTTTCAACCGCGAGCGTTTTCGAAAAAAAGCCCCAAAATTTTAAGGGCGTTAAAAAAAGAATGTCTTAACCTCTTGGGGGGCAATAGGTTAAAACATTTTAATGATTCAGAAAAGATAGAAGCTGCTATATCTTGCATAAGTAAAAGCTCGATTTTTTACATCCATTCCGCAGCTTATAGCCCTTGAACTTTTTTAATGACCATCGTTAGTCAGATATTTCCTTGAAGGCCTTGTAAATATTTTTTTAAAAGTGTATAATAAGTTATTGACCCTCGCCAATAAGCACAATTCCATGAAAGGAGTCAAAAGTAAATGAATACGCGAAATGTAGTTTTAACCATGCTCGTTATTGGGCTGATGGTTGTGAATTTTGGGTTAACGAGTCATTCAGCAGTGGCCGCGGACGCGCAAACTGAGCTCGTCATTGCGGACTTTGATACCGGCGACAAACCGAATAATATCGGTGGTGATTTTGGAGCTTGGGACAAGGATCCGAACGATGACACTCAAGGCACTGTCATGTCGTTTGCAACAGACGATGCCAAGGGTGATCCGTCCGGCTATTCGATTCGGCTCGACTATGATGTTGATTCTCCAAATCCGGCTTACAATGGTTTCTGGATGAAGCTTAATGGAGAGGATGCGACAGCTTACAACACCCTGAATTTCTTCATTAAAGGGGATGCTGCAGCTGGGTACACCAAACGTATTAAGATCGAGCTCAAAGACATGAGCAACAAGCCTTCCGTGTATATGGTCAGCGGGATCACCGATCAGTGGCAGAAGATTTCGATTCCCTTCGAAAAATTCCGCCGTATCGAGAACTGGTCCGCGTTGAACGAATTCGTTGTCGTATTTGATGACATCAATTCGAACCCCAAAAAAGGGACCATCTACATCGACGATATTTCTCTGTCGAAGCAGTAATCTGAAAAGTTTTTTGTTTGATTGAAAACAGCCGGCTCAAAAGGCCGGCTGTTTTTTTATGTCTACTTTTGGGCGGATCTTTCCGATAAAGACATAAGCTTATTTAATAAAGGGCCGGACATTGGACGTAGGGGGCAGACATGGCAGCATCCTTAAAAAATGGGAAGCTTCATTTTTTTACGA
>CAYQTU010000130.1:0-4043 GCA_964420575.1 uncultured bacterium | reverse complement strand
AAAATACTGAGGCCCTCATCCACCATATCTTTCATGCGGTGCAACTCCTTGGCTCGATTCTTTGTTTCACGTATTTGCTCTTTTGCGATTTCGCAGGCAAAACGAGAAAAGCCGGTAAAGTAGAGCAGTAGATGGTCCTGAAATCCCAGCATTTTTTCCGAAGGGATGATCACCGGCTCTACCAGGATCTTGTCATTCCGGCTAAAAAGAATCTTATTGAGTCCGCCAAAAGCCGCAATCGCTTGATCCTGGGAACCCACAGCCTCTTTGAGAATATGCCGCTCCACATGGATAGCTTTCTCGGCGAGTTCCATTTTACTCATCATACGGTGTTTCATCGCATAGAGGGTATTTAGGAGTCCGACCGTAAAAGAGGAGCTCGATCCGATCCCGGAACGGGCCGGGAGATCACCGTCGTGATGGATCTCTACCCCCTGTTTCATGTTGAGATATTTAAGTGCCGCCCTCACTGATCGATGTTCGATCTGGTCATTCGACATGACGCTTTCGATCTTGGAATAGACAATGCGGGTCTTATGTTCGGAAAAGAAAGGCGGCAGGTAGCGGCCTGTGATGTAGCAATATTTGTCGATCGCGCAGGTGAGAACCGCTCCCCCCTCTTGCTGATACCAGACCGGATAGTCCGTTCCCCCGCCGAAAAAGGATATGCGAAAAGGCGTACGACTAATGATCATGGTGGCTCCTGAACCAATTAGCGGTTATGTTCAATCCTTCGTCTAGCGGCGTAAAGGTGAAATTCGAGAAGGCCGGATTACCTTTTTTACTTTTTAAAACACGTTTGAGTTGGCCTTCTGGTTTTGTTGCGTCAAAACGGATCTCACCCTTGAAATTCATCGCTGCGGCGACCTTGACGGCCAAGTCCCCGATCGAGATGCCTTCATCAGGCGCCACAATGACAGTCTCCGGAGACTCAAATGACGCGAGTTTGTGCATGATGGCGCGCGCCACATCTCCAGCAAAGATAAATTGACGGACAGCACGACCCGAGCCCCATATTTCCAACGGGTTCCCCGCCTTTTGTGCTAAAAAGCATTTATGGATCAGCGATGCGACCACATGCCCGTCTTCCAAGTCCCAATTGTCATGGGGGCCGTACATGGTTACGGGGGTTAAAGTCGAAAATTGAGCTCCGTATTGAGCAAAGGAGACCCGGCTTTGAACGTCCAGGAGCCGTTTGGAATAGGCATAGCCCAGATTTCCCAAGTAAGGCATTCCGACATGAAGATCCTCTTCGGTGGCCGGACGATCCGGAGGCGTAAAGAACGCGCAGCTTGAAAGAATTCCGATCAAGCGTTGAACGCCTGTTTTTCGCGCCGCTTCCAGAACATTCAGGTTGATCCTGGAATTAACGGTGAAATAATCCGCATTCAGGAGAGCGTTGCTTTTAACGCCGCCGACCATGGCTGCAAGGTGTACAACCCACCTAGGCTTCAGTTTATTAAAGATCGCTTCGACTGTGGCCTGATCCGTTAAATCTCCGTCTGCACGGCTGAGGAATGTCGCTTTGGGGCAGATCTCTTGAAGGGCATGGCCAAGAAGTCCGCTGCCCCCTGTTACGAGAAGTTCAGGGCTATTGAATCGATCAGACGATGGCATTGAGGATTTCACAAAGCTTCAGGATCTTTTCGGATTTCAGATCGGGATAATTTCCGATATAAAAGCCAAAAAAGTGGATATGGTCGACTGCGGGGAATCCTTTGTAGAAGTTCTCAGGGAGAAGCGGTTTTAAGTACGGCTGGCGAAGCTGGTTGCCGCCGCCCGCACTGCCTCGTCTGAACTCCACGCCAGCCTGTCTGAGGGTATCCATGACGCGCCCGCAGAAGGCCAGGTCGGGCTTACGGAGCACAAGATTAAAGGCGTAGTTGGAGCTTCCCTCAAGATCAAAATCGGTGTAGTAGCGTTCAGGATCAAGGTTCTCAAGAAAGAGTTTGAAATTCCGGTTTCGTTTCTCATTGTTCGCATCGAGACGCTTCAGCTGATTTCTCCCGAAAACGCCGCCGATCTCAGTATTGCGCATATTGAATGCCGGTAAGGCAAAGATGAAATCAGGATTGAGGTCTGGATGCTTCTGTATAAAATCGGTTTTAAGCCCTGCGTCCGTAGCTTCTCTTACCATCCCATGTGAGCGTCCCATCCGCAGCACTTGATAGATCTTTTCGTCATTGGTGCAGACCATGCCGCCTTCGATCGTCGACATGTGATGGGCGAAATAGTATGAAAAGTTAGAAATGAGGCCGAAGCTTCCCAGCTTCTTGCCCTGAAAAGTTGCGCCGTGGGATTCGCAAACATCTTCAATCAGCGGGATATTACGTTTCTTGAGCTCGGCAAGGAGGCTGTCCGTCAGGCCGTTGAATCCTTGAACGTATGTCATGAATACGGCTTTGGTGTCCGGGGTCAGTTTTTTGATGATCTCGGTCTCGTCCATGCAGAGCGTCCGAGGGTTGATGTCGGCGAAGACAGGCTTGAAGCCACATTGGAGGACGGACGCGATATCGGATATCCAGGTAAGCGGCGGGACGATGATCTCGCCGGTGCCGTAGAGATACTTTAGCGCCGTCATCGTCAAAAGATTCGCGGAGGCTCCGGAATTCAGAAAGACGCTGTGCTTCACTCCCAGCCAGGAAGACCATTCTTCCTCAAAGGCTCTGACGTTCTTGGATTGGGTCAGGATAGGGTCGGTTTTGAGGAATTCGATCACCGCTTCCCGATCGCTGAGGGTGATATTATTTTCCATAAGAGGCCAATCCAGTCGCTTCGAAGTGCTGATGTCATTCATGCTGAAAAACCCTCAAAAGGTGTTAGATGCTGATAATTTTTCAAATTCTTTTTGAGCTCTGGTATAGTCTTCCGGAACTCCCATGTCAATGAAGTAGGCTCCCGTCTCATAGGCCCGTATGTCGAGTTGCTGATAATAGCGTTTCAAGAGGTCCGTTTCAATCGAAAATCGCCCTTTAAGTCCCAACTTTGTGAATAGGGCGGGACGAAGCAAATAGATCCCCGCGTTAATAAGGCCTGGGCCCGAGGCTGTTTTTTCTGAGAACCCCGTTACCTTCCCGTCTTGGCTGGCTACGGCGCCATAACGCGCGGTATCGTCAACCCTTCTCAAGACCATTCCCATTTCCGGCAGGGGCTCCGCAGCATAAAACCATTTCGTTAGATCCGCATAATCGATTGCGAGATAGGTGTCTCCGTTGAGAACGAGGACAGGATCTTCCCCGAGATCCGCCGTGGCATAGGCTGCCGCGCCGCCTGTTCCCAAGGGCTCTTTTTCGATCGCATAGCGCAGGGAGATGCTATGATATCGGTTCCCAAAATGTTCCTGGATCACTTCGGCTTTGTAGCCCACAGAAAGGACGACGTGATGGATACCTCCCGATTCAAGCCGCTCAAGGAGGTATTCCAGAAAGGGCCTTTTGTTGACAGGCGCCATGACTTTGGGTAGGTTCGGGACACAGGTCCTTAGGCGCGTTCCAAGTCCCCCCGCAAGAATGACAGCCCGCAAAGGGCGCTTGATGGTTTGTTTGGACAAGTATTGACTCCTTAGGCTAAGCGTCAAAAAAGGTATTTTCAATCATACGACAGAGCGCATGGGCAATGGGAAGATGTAGCTCCTGGATCTTGTAAGTTTCTCTCTCAGGGACAATGATCGCAATATCGGCAAGAGATTTGAGTTCTCCCCCCGTTCCTCCTGTCAGGCCAAGCACTTTCATCCCTAAGGCCTTGGCTGTGACGCATGCATTGCAAACATTACGCGCATTACCGGAGGTGCTGATCCCCCAAAAAATATCCCCTTTGCATCCGAGTCCCAGAACCTGCTGAGCGAACGTCAGGGTCCCGTCCAAGTCATTGATGACTGCTGTGGATAAGGCAGTCATGTTGAGAGGAATTGCAGGGAGTCCATATTGCAGTTTCGCCGCCAGGAGGAGGCCTCGCTTAGGATCAATCGCCTTTAAGGTTTTTGCAAACTTCGCGGTTACGGGGCGTTTTTTACAAAACCCCTTCATCAGTTCGCTTGCGATGTG
>CAYQTU010000129.1:0-4098 GCA_964420575.1 uncultured bacterium | reverse complement strand
CCCGCCGATGGTGGCCTCCCAGTAGATAGGCGGCATCGCGCGGCTGGCGGCCACGCCGCTCGGACAATAAATAGGCGCGAATACCCCGAACTTGGGTCGGGGCGAAGCATGTAAAATACCGTGTGTATCCGTTAGAAAATACCGGATGCCTTGTTCTTTAAGGTAATGATCCACGCCGGGATAATAGCCGCATTCCGGAAGCCAAATACCGACAGGCCTTCTGCCAAGAACTTGTTCATAAAGTTCAACCGCCGTTTTGATCTGAGCGCGTACCGTCCCTTCATTCCGGGTGATCAAAGGAAGGAAACCATGGGTCGCGGCACAAGTGATGATCTCAAGATGCCCGTGTTCTTGGATCTTTCTGAAGGCTTGGGTAATATCTTTTTGATAGCGGTTAAGGAAAGTGTCCCGGGCCCGAGTAAATTCCCAATAATAATGCAACGCGGTCTCATGGAACTGCGGCTGAAAGCGCGTCCGTTCGATCTCTTTATTTGCAAGCTCGATTAACTTATCGAGATGTCTCAAATAGCGATCTTGAAGCAAAGGATCGCGAAGCATGGACATCAACGAAGGCGTTAAAGACATCGTGATGCGGAACGGAACTCCGTCACGTTCGAGCCCTTCGAACATATGGATGAGCGGGATATAAGTTTCCGTAATGGCTTCGTAAAGCCAGTTCTCTTCGAGGAAATATTCGTGTTCAGGATGGCGCACAAACGGCAGGTGCGCGTGGAGGACGATAGCGAGAAAACCTTTTTCCATCGTTATTTCTTTTTACCTGTTTTAAAAACAGGCGCCGGCCTTTCTGTGTTTCGAGCCACAATGGGGGTGATGACTCTTTCTTCAACACCATCAGCCGAATGGGCATGAGCATCGAAAACAAATTTTCCGTCAGGAAGAGCGTAGCGGAGGGTAAATGTTCCGTCCGGACGTAGTTTTACGGGCCTTCCCTGCATCGTGACCGTAGCATCCGGTTCGGTACCGCCATAAATGATCAATTCACATTCAAGCCAAAAATAAAACCCCCGCTTTTTGATCTTGACCGGACTGGCCATACTTGAAATAACACCGGCACCGGAACCTGATGAAATCGCCCCGCGGAGCCTTTCTTCCATCAGTTTTTTAAGCTCCATCGAACTTTTGCCGACTTGAAATCCTCCGGAAAGCGCATACATCTTATCAAAATCAAGCCCCATCCATTGTTCATCGATGATCTCTGACATTCCGGCCCGCGGCGTTGTCACCTCGTTAGACCGCGCAAGCGCCACAAACCGGCCGTCCTTATGGAGAAGCCCTATTTCGACAACATAACTGCGGTTGGGCTGGACATTGATATACCAGCAGCTCGCCATATTTTGCAGGAGGATATCAAAAAAAGGTGCGTTGATCTTACGGTCTGTAATGTCATAAACGCGAAGAACCGAAACTACATGATCCCAACTCCCGCCAAGTTTTCCTAAAATCTTATCCTGATGGTCTTTTTGGATCTCCCAGTAAGAGTAAAGCCAATAGGGGTCGCGGATCAGAACATAGATGTGATTGTCCCCGTAACTCCAAGGCAACTCCCTCGGGGGTTCATAAGGATGCCCATTCGGTTGCGTCGAAGTTTCAGGATTAACTGTTGTGGGGATAGCTTGAAAATTTTGTTGAGGCTGAAAAACCGGCGGGATCGTTTTAGAAGGCCGAGCGTTTCGCGTGCGGGTCGTTTTCTTCTTACCGGTAGCACTTGCCTCTTTGCTGGAGGCACGTTCTTTAGAAGTTCTCGAATTTTTATTCCTAGGAAGCAAGGCCATTGCTCACCCTTTTGATTAACTAACGATTTAAAATCCTTTTGAAAAAACAACCCGAACGTCATTTCATTTTATAAAGATAAAAACACCGCGACCTAACTGCTATAACCTTCTTTAGTACAAAGACGTAAGGGGGGTCAGCAACAATAATAATATACCAAAGCTTATAAAGACAATCAACCCTAGAAATTATATAAATACAAAAGGACCAAAATTATAGCCTTTTTACGGTTTTTGAGCCTCTACGCTTGAGAAGGTTATCTTAAAACCTCTAGAAAGCTTTGGGAAACCCGAACCGCTCAAAAATAAGGACAAAAGCAATGATCACTAAAGAGGCCGCGGATAATCGGGACAAGAAATGAAGGTGATCCGGGTCCCATTTTTTAACATGCTTCATAACAAAAGCCACATACGGGATAAACCAAGATAACCCTCCCATCACAAAACCGGCAAGGAAAAATTCTTTAAACCAAGGCTGACGCGTTTGAGGAAAATGGGAGAATAAAAATCCGACCACACCGACCCAAAGCAAAAAAACGGCAGGATTCGTGATCACGATCAGAAATCCGAGGATAAAGTTTTTCGTTGGATTTCTTTTGCTGACCTCAACCACTTCTTCTTCTTTTTTCTGATAAACGAAAAAAGAACGGGCTGCAAGAATGAACAAGGTCGCAATCCCAACCCAACGGATCGGCTCCCACCATTCCGGATGCTCAAGAAGAGGCTTTGTCCCCTTAAATCCGAAAAAAAGGAAGATCAAATCAGCGCTGATCGCGCCGCATCCCACTAACAATGCAGCAATCCGCCCCCTTCTAAGGCCGCGCTGGATCGTCAGCAAATTGATCTGCCAGCCTAAACTTGAACCTAAAAAACCCGCGATCATCCCAAGCAACATCTACGCTTTCCCCTTCTCCTTAGAAGAGTCTTCATTTTCTCCGCCAGCTGCACAATAAAATGGCGCTAAGACCAAAAAAACAAGAAAAACGACTGCGATAGCGCTTTCAATATTCATGAAAAAGAAAGTCGCCATAAAAAGGACTAACTGGACAATAAAAAGGGTTCTCCAGGTACGGAATTTAATCGCTGAGACCTTGGGATAAGGGATATCGCTCACCATTAAAAAAGCTAGCGCTGTCATAAGCACAAGGCCATAAAGCGAATGCCCTCCCCACTGGTTCTTATGGAAAGCCACAAGCGTCATGGAAAGCGTCAAAGCAGCCGCGGGCGTGGGAAGTCCTTCAAAATATCCTCCAAGAGTAGGGTTCACGTTAAAACGCGCTAAACGAAAAATCCCGGAGCAGAGAAAGAAAACGATCACTAAAAGAAAAAAGATCAGCGTGGGAAGCGTTTTCGGCGCAAAAAAAGTCGCCATAAAAATGCAAGGAGCAAGAACAAAAGAAACCACGTCGGCCAGGGAATCCAATTCGCGGCCAAAAAGAGTTTCATTGCCAAAAATACGCGCCACATGTCCGTCCAAAGAGTCCAGCACAAGAGCCAAAAAAATGAGCCATGACGCATATTCATATTTACCATGGATGCTCATCAAGATCGAAAAAAAACCAGCTACCGCGTTTAACAACGTGATCATGTTTGGAAAAGCCGCCGTCGTGAAGTAAAAACGATTTTTCATGACCCTTTTGATCCCCCTTCCGTCCATTGGCCGAGAACCGTTAGACCGGCTGCGATATGCTGCCCGATCCGAACATTCGGATTGAAAAATCTTGCTGCGATAAAAAACTCAACGCCGGAACCATAGCAGATCATCCCGATCTTTTCGCCGCGCCCGACCGCTTTTCCGACCTGAACATCAGAATGGATCCGGCGAGCGATCGCTCCGGCCATCTGCCGGACAAGGATCTTCTTCCCTTGGTATTCTATCCCGATCCAGTTTGATTCATTATGCTCAAAAGCACTTTTAAGCAGGGCATTTAAAAATTTCCCCTTTGAGTATTCTTGAAATTGAATAATCCCGGATTCAGGCGCACGTGTTACATGCACATCAAAAACGGAGAGGAAAATGCGGATGCGGATAGCTTGTTCATGAAGGAACTTATCTTCAAAAACCTCCTCGATACCCGTTACCGTACCGTCTGCTGGGGCTAGCAGGCCCGCTTGTGACGGCTGTCTTCGCGGGTCTCGGAAAAACAGAAGATGGGCGATCAGCGTAACAACGAGCAGAGGGGTCGCAAAAGGGACATGCCAAATTATTTCAAACCCGAGAAGGCATCCGATTAAAATGACGCCTGGCCAAACTCGAGGGTCCAAAGGGATCCGCTTCATCATATCTGTCTTCAGGGATTAACGGTTA
>CAYQTU010000128.1:0-4099 GCA_964420575.1 uncultured bacterium | reverse complement strand
GATAATGAATGGAATGCCGCTGTGGACAAAGCCCTCAAAGAGGAAGCCTGGGTCGTGCAAGAGCACATTCCCGTGCCGATCATGACTGTTCCCGAGGCGGTCAATCAGAAATTAGATTTTGCTTATAAGAAATACAATTTCAGCATGCTAGTCTGCGGAGGCAAATATGCGGGCGGTTTTGTCCGTTTAAGTGATGAGAGCGTTGTCAATGTCGCGATAGGGGGAGGGGTGATCCCCGCTCTTTGGTCAGATACGGCTCCTGATTGATTTTTGAATTGCTTTCCAAAATTCAAAGGTGTATTTTAGCGGTACGAAATTTTTAAGGAGGTTTTCTTGACACCGCATAAACCCACACGCCTTTTTTCTTTACAAGAAGCGAATGCCCTGATCCCTGAGCTCGAGAAACTTCTGAAAAACATCCAAGCCAAAAAAGAGACTTATGCAAGAGCGCATGATACCCTTTTTATGCATGAGCTGGTCTGTGCCGCGGAGCGATCCAACGGGTTTTTAGGAGAGGATAATGATCTGGAATCGAACATCCATATTCTCGAAGAAGCGATCGAAGCCCTTGCAAAGGATGTTGATGCAATCTTTGGTTTGGGTTGTGCATTGAGGAGCCTTGAAAAAGGACAAGTAGATTTTCTCGGAGAATATGAGGGGCAACAAGTCTATTTCTCATGGCTTCAGGGGGAGCCGGTCATCCGCTATTTTTGTCGCTTAAACAACCTCAAAAAACGCATTCCTCTTTAAAAACGAATCTACTTTAAAACAGCTTCCGGCAAAGCAGATGTTTTAGTTTGGTCAGCAAACCGTGGGTCTTTTTCCTGTAAAAAAACCTCACGAGTTCCTTCAGGAACAGGAAATAACCAATCTACATCTTCAATAACGTCCACCGATTTTACTTTTGAAAAAAGAATGGCCGTATTTTTCCCTGTCTCAGGAGAAACGAGGGTGACTCTTTTGGGAAAAAAAATAGAGGGAAAGGCGGTGTGATGCGTCGGGATTTCCAGGATCTCTTGACGCCGGATCTCTGTTACAGGCTTACCTTCTTTTGAGAAATAAACTTCTCCGATCACATCCCCTTGAGGGGTCATGTAAAGTTTTCTAGTTAAATATCGCGGCTCAGCATTTTCGCTGAAGATGTTCAAAATGATCGTCGCCCCGGTCAAATTGTCGATTTCTGCGTTTCGTGGATTAAAGGTCATAGGCTTTAAGGCTCGGTAAAGATCAAGAAGCTTAAGATGACTTTCGATTTCCGGAGAATCCTGGAGGTCAAAAATGGAACCATGATATAAAGTCTGCTGAGAAGGAAGGTAAAGATCAAAGCGCCGGTCCAAAGTTCTGAAAATAAATAAAAGATCTCCTTTCTGATCCGAGCAAACCAAAAGCATTTTTTCATCCAAGCGTTGATACCGAAGCTCTCCGCCGCATATAGCCTGAGAGCCTCCTGGGGCAATAAAAGAAAAGATCACATTAGATTGAATACCGATCCAACGGTAATTTCTAGCCTCAAGGAGCTTTAAAAGGGTTCCCAGATCATTCGGGGAAGTTTCCGCTTGAAGCCCTGCAAAGGGGAAGGCTAAGGTTAGAATGATGATCAGGAGAGAAAAAAAACGCCAGCAGCGCATTTTCTAGCTGCCGGATGAAGGTTCTGCTAAAGATTTCCGGGTATGAAAAATGCGGCGGATAGCCGTAATATGCGTACCGATCAGAAGAATTAAAAGAATGAAGTTTAAGAGAAAAGGAAGCAAAGTCCCCAAAGCAAGGAGCACGATCCTTTCCGCTCGGCCGAAGAATCCTACCCCGCAATCTTTGATGAAGTTTTCAGCTCTCGCTTTTGCGTAACTAACGATAAAGGCACCTAACAAGATCCCCATACAAACAAGGAACCAGAACGCTTCGCCTTCTCGCGCAAAAAACACCGCAAGGCCTCCGAAAATGAAAAAGTCGGAATATCGATCTACAGTTGAATCCAGAAAAGCTCCAAAAGAGCTTTGTTTTCCGCTAGTCCGGGCTAAAGGGCCATCCAAAAGGTCCCCTAATCCGGCCAAAAGAAGCAAAAACCCTCCAAAGATCAAATACCCTTTGGCGTAAACGATGCCCGTCACAAAATTCAAAGCCGCTCCCGCCAGAGTAAGTTGATTGGGAGATATCCCTTGTTTTTCGAGAAACCCCGCGATTTGATTTAACCGCGATTCCACATGAGGATAGATCGTTTGACGAAGCATACCGAGTTACCTGGGGCAAGTTCCCTGGACAAATTTTTTAACGAGTTCACGTGCTTCATAATCAACGATCTGTTTGGGCGGATGCTTCATTGTGTAGGCCGAGATCGAGATCAGCGGACCGCCGATCTTACGGTCACGTGCGATCTTGCAAGCCCGTATGGCATCGATAGAGCAGCCGGCGCTATTCGGGGAATCCTCGACAGATAAACGCATTTCTGCTGTGACCGGGAATCCACCGAATCCTCGCCCTTCAATACGCAAGTAGCAGACTTTATTATCATTCTGCCACGGCACATAATCGGAAGGGCCAATATGAATATTCTCTTCTTCGAGGGGAACGTCCAGCTGACTTTGCACGGCAGAGGTTTTAGAGATCTTTTTGGATTCCAAGCGTGAACGGTTCAACATATTTAAAAAATCCGTGTTGCCGCCCGTATTGAGCTGGTAGGTACGGTCGATCTTCACACCGCGGTCCATAAAGAGTTTTGCAAGCGTACGATGCGTGATCGTGGCTCCGATCTGGGCCTTGATGTCGTCCCCAATGCAAGGGATCCTTTTTGCTTCAAAGCGTTTGGCCCAGGCGGGATTCGAAACGATAAAAACAGGCATGCAATTAATAAGGCTGACGCCTGTTTTTAAGCAAGCTTCGGCATAAAATTCCGTGGCCTTTTGAGAGCCGACCGGAAGATAATTCAACAGGATCTCCGCACCGCTCTCTTTCAGGATTTTTTCAACGTTGGAAGGTTTTTTGTTTGCGAGTACGAAAGTCCTGTTCTCGGGATAGTCCTTCATGTGTTCCGAAAAACCGTCGAGGATTTGACCCATTTCAACCTTAACCTTGCTTTTGGGGAGAGGGCCATAAATGGTCCAAACGCAATTAGGTTTTGCATTCAGGGCGACATCCAGCCTTTCGCCTACCTTCCTTTTATCAATATCAAAGGCCGCGACCACTTCAATGTCGTGGGGGAAGTACCCGCCCATGTTGTAATTCATTAAGCCGAAACATTCGACCTCTTTTTTGCTCGACTGTTTTTCATTAGCTATAGCCCGGTAGTATTCAATCCCTTGAACGAGAGAAGCCGCACAATTACCGGCGCCGGCGATAGCGATTTTGATTTTGCCCATTGTTTCCTCCCTTGTGAGTTTGATTAATGAGAACGATGTGCGTATGATCTTAATGAGGATGGGGGATTATAAGCAAGAACCTTCTATAAATCAAGCAAAACAGCTTGTTTATAAGCTTTTTTACTGTAAAAGGTTACAGCGCTAACGTCCTATAAGTCTATTATTAATTTTTATATAAACGCGATTAGACTCTATGCTAAAATATCGCCTCACCACGACTTATGGAATTTGCTTTAAGCGTCCGATAAAAATAATCAAGGAGGGAAAATGGTATCTTTTGATGATTTTAAAAAATTAGAAATTAAAGTTGCCCAGATCGAGACAGTATCGCCGCATCCGAATGCGGACCGGTTATATGTCCTTGGGATTAAAGTAGGAGAAGTTCATAAGACCATTGTTGCAGGGATCCGAGCGCAATATAACGAGGAGGAGCTTAAAGGGAAGAAGATCGTTATTGTAGACAATCTTGAACCGGCGCTTATCCGAGGCGTTGAGTCGAACGGGATGCTTCTTGCGGCCTCTGACGATACGACCTTATCCCTTATTGTTCCTGACCGAATGATCTCAGATGGCGCTAAGGTCAAATGACAAGGGACGTCTCTAACTTGTCAAAGCAATGCCCCTGTGTTAATATGCCGTCTCTATGAATCCCGTGATCACTTCGAAATCATCAGGAGCTATTCTCGATTACCAGCCTTTCCGTCCCTGGCGCTATGATTCCGCCAAAGTGGACATTTCCAATGTTA
>CAYQTU010000127.1:0-4147 GCA_964420575.1 uncultured bacterium | reverse complement strand
TGCCGATGATGTCTGAACGCGTTGAAGCTCTGGGATTAGAGGCGATGAACCGGAACCCGGAAGATCCTATGAAAACCGCTTTTACTGTTTCTGTAGATGCTAAAGCGGGTATCACTACGGGAATTTCAGCTTATGATCGGACCCGCACGATCGAACTTCTGGCGGATCCAACGTCTAAGCGTGAAGATTTTATGATTCCCGGGCATATCTTCCCGCTAAAAGCCAAGAAAGGAGGAACCCTTCGTCGAGCCGGACATACTGAAGCGGCTGTCGACCTAGCGATCCTTGCTGGTCTTGAACCTGTGGCCGTGATCTGTGAGATCATTAATGATAATGGACAAATGGCACGCCTTGCTGATCTGATCCCTTTTGCAAAAAAACATCAGCTCAAGATCGGAACCATTGAGGATTTAATCCAATACCGTCGAAGTTCGGATCAACTTGTCAAAAAGATCAGCGAAGCCGTATTACCGACAAAATTCGGGACCTGGGATATTAAGATTTATAGATCGCTGCTCGATGGGACCGAGCATGTGGCGCTTATACAGGGTAAGATCAGCACTAAGCCCGTACTCTTGCGTGTTCATTCCGAATGTTTTACCGGAGATGTTTTAAGCTCTCTTCGTTGCGATTGCCAGGACCAACTGGTGACGGCGATGAAAATGATCCATAAAGAAGGTTCCGGAGTTCTTTTATACATGCGCCAAGAAGGCCGGGGGATCGGGTTGGCGAATAAGATCAAAGCCTATGCGCTTCAAGACCAGGAGGGATTGGATACGGTCCAGGCGAATGAAGCGCTCGGATTTAAGCCGGATCTTCGGGACTACGGGATCGGAGCGCAGATCCTTAAGGATCTTGGGCTTTCACAGCTGAGACTTATAACGAATAATCCGAGAAAAATCGTAGGCTTAGAAGGCTACGGTCTTCATGTGGTTGAACGGGTTCCGATCGCTATCCCGTCACATTCTTTAAATGCGAAGTATTTAAAAACTAAGAAGGAAAAGCTAGGCCACATTCTTGACATTGAGCCTGAACTATGACCATTTATCACGGAAAATTCTCCGCAAAAAACAAAAAAGTCGGAATTGTTGTTGCCCGTTTCAATGAATTTATCACACGCCGCTTACTGGAAGGGGCAGTGACCGCTCTTAAAAAAGGCGGGGTCAAAGACAAAAATATCCATATCGTTTGGGTCCCAGGAGGATTGGAAGTCCCTTTTTTTTGCAAGAAACTGAAGGCTCAGAAAAAATGCGATGTCGTGATCGCATTGGCTTGTGTCATCCGCGGCGGGACCTATCATTTTGAATGCGTTGCCCATGAGCTGACTCGAGGGATCGCTCAAGTGGCGCTTGAAAGCGGGATCCCCATTGCTACGGGGGTCATTACCGCAGATAATTTAGAGCAGGCGATTGACCGTGCTGGACTGAAATCCGGAAATAAAGGAGAACAAGCCGCTTTGACCGCTTTAGAAATCGTGACGCTCCAAGAGGAGCTTAGTAAGAAAACATCCCGAGGGAAGAGAACTTATCATTGATCGATCCTGATCTTTGGAAAAGGTGCTATGATCCGCAATCGAACGAAAGCCCGTGAATTTGCTTTGCAGATTCTCTATCAAAATGAAGTCAATCCGGAACCTCTCCAGGAAACCATTCGAGCTTTTTGGCAGGCTCAAGAGGAATCTGTCCCTCAAGACATCCGTGAATTTACAGAAAGATTAGTTTCAGGGACCCTTGAAAATCAAAAAACCATCGATGCGATCATTAGCCAATATGCAGATAATTGGGAGATCCATCGCATGGCGATCCTTGACCGCAATGTCATGCGAGCGGCTACCTATGAACTTCTTTATCTACCGGATATTCCCCCCAAAGTTGCTATTAATGAGGCTGTTAATCTTGCGAAGAAATTTTCCCAGGAAGAATCCGGGAAATTTGTGAACGGTATTTTAGACAAGATCAGTCACACGGAAAAAGCGAAGGTCCCCAAAGCTGATGCTTAGATCCTCACACGAAGCATGGATGCGGTTCGCCATAAAACTTGCGGAGAAGGGGCGCTCCGCGGTCAGCCCCAATCCAATGGTTGGGGCTTGTGTGGTGCGCTGCGGACGGTTGATTTCATCAGGATATCATGAGAAATTCGGAGGACCTCATGCGGAGCGTTATGCACTAGAAAAAGCAGGGCATCGAGCTAGGGGAGCTACACTTTACGTAACCCTTGAACCTTGTGCGACATGGCAAAAGACCCCGCCGTGTGTTCCTTTGATTAAAGAAAAAGGTATTCGTGAAGTGGTGATTGGAAGCCTTGACCCTAACCCTCTGAACCATGGGAAAGGGGTCCGATTTTTAAGGAAAAACAATATTCGTGTTACAGTGGGGATCCTCTCTAAGGCGGTCCAGGAACAGAATGAAGGGTTTTTTAAATATATCACTGAGAAACGGCCTTTTGTCACTTTAAAAATGGCACAAACTTTGGATGGCAAGATTGCTACCCATAAAGGGCTTTCCCGGTGGATTTCTTGTCCGAAATCCCGGAATTTTGTCCATGAACTAAGGGCTCGGCATGATGCTGTCTTAGTCGGTAAGAATACTTTCTACAAAGACAACCCGAGGTTTACCATCCGAAGGAATGCAAAATCCCTTATGAGCGGGAAACCCTGGAAAGTGGTGGTGGTTTCCGGAGGGGAAGATTTATCGAAACAGACCCGTTTTTTTGAAGACGAGCGGCTGGGAGTTCTTGTCTTTCCAGAAGATAGAACAAAGGATGTCTTAAAAAATACAGCATCTTTAAAGCATTCTTTGGCATTTCTTCCGGTTAAAAGTAAAAAAGGGAAGCTGAATATCCCCGAACTTTTAAAAAAACTAGCCTCTCTGGGCATTACAACGCTTCTGGTAGAGGGCGGTGGTGAATTGGCTTGGTCTTTTCTGGAAACTCATTGCGTGGATCGGCTCTACTGGATCATTGCTCCTAAGATCTTTGGAGGACGGCAGTCTAAAACTTCGGTCGAAGGGTCTGGCGTCGATATTCCTTCAAAGGCCTTTTTATGTCGGGATAGCCGGGTTTTTAAACTGGGGGACGATTGGGTGTGGACAGGGCATTTTTAAAGAGGAGGACCTGAATTCATGTTCACGGGGATTATCGAAAATAAAGGGCGTATTGTTAAAAAAGAAAAACGAGGAGGGCAGATCCGTTTTGGCTTTCAGCTTCAAAAAAAGGAAAAACATTTTAAGATCGGCGATAGTATGGCGGTCGAGGGGGTTTGTTTGACCGCGGTGGAAGTGAAGGACCGATATTTTGAGGCGGATGTCGTGCGCGAAACATTACAAGCCACGACTTTAGGTGGTTTCCGATCAGGAGATTTTGTCAATTTGGAAAAATCCCTGCGCGTGGGCGATCCGCTTGGTGGGCATTTTGTAACGGGACATATTGACGGCCGTGGACGGATCGTCAAAATAGAAAAAGATAAAAAGAATACCACCTTGTCGATTCAAGCTTCCAAAGATATAATCGGCCTGCTTGCTTCCAAAGGCTCTGTAGCGTGTGACGGCATTAGTTTGACGGTCCAAAAGATACGGAATGATATTTTTGAGATTGCTGTGATCCCTCATACGCTGCGCGAAACAACACTATGTAAAAAAAAGATCGGCTCGTTCGTTAATATTGAAATTGATATCGTTGCCCGATATCTTCAAGAATGTCTGAAGCTGGAACGGGTCCAAAGGCACTATTCTTCAAAAGTGATTCTCCGTGAATTGTTGAAGTGGGGATTAAAGTGACCAAATATTTTGAACTGATTGCAGAATCCAAGTCCTTACCGGAGTTCCGCAAAGAGCTGAGAAGTCTTTTAGTGTCAGCGGGTTGGAATGAGGAGACCCTCGGGCAGATCCTTGTTGCGATCGATGAAGCTTTGACCAACGTGATCCGCCATGCTTATCAGGGGAATCCGGGGAAGATTAAAATTATTTTTGAAGATAACCCTCTTCAGACAGAGATCATTATCGAAGATCATGGAACGAAATTTGATCCGACAAAGATTCCGGAACCGGAACTTCCTCCACAAAAACCGGGGGGATTAGGGATTCACTTTATCCGGACGATTATGGATGCAATGATCTACGATTCCGATTATCAAGAGGGTAACCGCATTCAT
>CAYQTU010000126.1:0-4169 GCA_964420575.1 uncultured bacterium | reverse complement strand
GATTTTTTTAACTAATGAAAATCATGGCTGCCCGAACGCCACTCACAGACGACCTACTTTCCCCATTGAAATACCGATCCTGCTTTACCGGGTGGCCAAGGGAGAGTGGAAGATCAAAAAAGCCGTTGATGAAACAGCCGCCACCCGACGCATCTATAACCCCATCAAATACAGAACGAGAGCCGTTCGAGCGCCTTACCCTGGTCCCATGGGGCATTGAATTTTACCAAAAAACCATCGGGAAGCGGGAACGATTTTTGATTTCAAAAAAAACGCGCTGGCGGCGTAGGGGGAAGGTGTAGAGGCGAGAGGCTCATATAAAGGAATCTCAAGATTAATATTCCACGGAATAACCAATGGCCGGGTACTTTTTTAAACGCCGTTCATGCATTTTGAAGAGGACAGGAACGTTCCGATCCGCGTAGTCGTAAACCCGAACAATACGTTTATGGTCGTGAAGCCGATGCAACCGCCCGACATACTGCTGAAGTGTCCCATGCCACGAGATCGGCATTGTAAGAAAAAGGGTGTCCAGTCGGGAGTCGTCAAAGCCTTCTCCGATATATCGCCCCGTTGCGATCACGATCCGGCGTCCGTCATCGCTGGCATGAATTTGATCCGTCGCCGCTTGACGCTTCTTTTTGCCAAGCCCGCCTTTTAGCACGATCACATTTTCCGCATGCTCCCGCAATTGAGCGGCCAAGTATTCAACATGCTGGGTGCGCTCTGTCAAAATAAGCGGGGTCGATCCGGCGTTCAGGCTTTCCAAAATATCTTTCATGATCAGTTGATTCCGTTTTTCATCGGCCGCCAGCGCTCCGTAAACTTCGCTAATGTGCGGATTGAGGTTTTCAAACGGCATGCGGAAGTCCGTGTACCGCACTTTCACGATATGCTTATAGGGGCTCTCCGCCATGGCTTCTTTAGGATTGACGCGATGACGTATCGGGCCGCATTGCATGATAATGATCGGGTGATGCCCGTCCTTGCGGGTCGGAGTCGCGGTCAGCCCCAAAACGTACCGCGCTTTAACTTGTTTCATGACTTGTTCGAAGCTAAAAGCAGCGATGTGATGACATTCATCGACAATGACATGCCCATAGTTAGCGACCAGATCCTTGACTTCGCCTTTGCGGAATAACGTCTGAAGCATGGCAATATCGATCCATCCCGTGGGTTTCTCCCGGCCCGCCCCGATCAAACCGATCTTTTTTACAGGAACACATAAAAAAATGGCGAGTTTTTCACGCCATTGCTCCATAAGCTGCTGCCGATGGACCAGGATCAAGGTATTCACCTTGCGTTTGGCGATCATCCAGGTAGCAGCCACGGTTTTCCCGAAAGCAGTAGTTGCGGCCAGAATGCCTATATCATGCTTGCTTAAATTCTTTACGGCGATCTTTTGGGGTGGGCGTAACTGGCCCGTGAATTTAGCCTTGATAGCTTCCCCCGAAAATCGCTGATCAGCAATTTCTGCTTTTATGTTCAACTCACGGAGCAAAGCCAAAACATCTGTTAAGCAGCCCCTTGGCAAGGCGAGATGTTTGGGGAATTCTTCAGCACAACTGATGATCCGGGGTTTGTCGTATGTCGAAAGTCTCATCGCTTGGTTTCGATAAAACTCAGGGTTTTGAAAAGCCGCTAATTTTTTGAGCTTGCTAAGAAGCGCTTGCGGAAGCCCCTCATTTTCGATGTAGAGCATATTTGCCAACGTGAGTTTTACGGATGTCGGCGCATCGTGCAGAATAAACGGGTTCTTCTTCGCGGGCGGTAGGATCCAGGGGTCGGTATCAGGTTCTTCGTCCGCAACACTTCGGCGTATATCAATAACGCCGGTGGTTTGAGAAAAATGCTGAACAATTTGCTGGACCGACGAATAACTCATCCGTTTAAGAGAATCTAAGAAAGCCCACTGATCAGGATAGGGTTGAAAATTCCCGTCAACGAAAACACTGTTACCTGCCTTGCGACGGTTCCCTTGAAGAGGTAAAGCGATAAGATTTCCAAAACCGCCTTTCGGCATCGTATCCTGAGACGGAAATAGCCGGTCATAGGAATCAAAACTCAACTGGTAATGGGCATTCATGGTCTCGGAAAGAAGGGCGCAGCCTAATTTCCGCGCCAAGGCTGCCGGGATTGCTTGATCAAAAAATATCCAGATGTGAGCACCGTTGCCGGATTGCGAGCGCTCCAAAGAAGCGGGAGCTTTCAGTTTGTCGCAAGTTTTGAGAAATGCTTCGGTGTGTTCCCTCCATTTATCCTTATCGAAATCAATGGCCAGGAACCAACAAGTTTCATCCTCCAAGAGAGGATAAACACCCAGCATTTTCTTTCCGCTCAAATGATCAAAAACGGCTTTGCCATCCAGCGGTAAGAATTTACGATTGAGGCATTCTGAACATTTGATCTTCGGTTTCCGGCATAGGCCTCTATCCCACTCGTTACCACAAGCCGGAGCATAACCGGTCTTTCCCTTGCTAGATTCCCAACGCAAAGCATAGAGCTCTTCCCGGCCACGGAAAAAAGAGCGGAACAATTCAATTTTCGCCTCGGAGGAAGATTGGTTTGTTACTCGGGAAGAGTTCTTATCAAGTGCACTTGAGTTCGGGCCTGGTTCTACGGTAAATGAATCGGCGCTTTTGCTAAGCAGGTCCTTTAACTGCGCATTTTCAACTCGCAGCTTTTCACATTGAGCCAAAGTCTCTTGCAGTTGCCGCTTGAGATCGACATTATCGCTCATAAGAGGGCCCGCCCAATAAGACTACACTCATCGGCAAAAAGCTTACCGTCTCTTTTGAAGCCAAAGGGCAAAAAAAGGATCGTGGAAAACAAAACGATCGTTCTCACGGTCTAAGAGATCCTTTTCGATCAAGCCCTGAAAAGCTCTCTGGATCGACGAGGCGCTTCCAAGGTGAAAGCGGGATAGAAATTCACTGGAAAAGACTTGCGCATCCGGCTCCGTGCTCAAAGCAACCAGCAAGGTTTTTTGCTTCCGCGTAAGATTGTCTAAGATGGACTCGTAAACTTCGCCCTCGCGGTTAAGCATTTTCTCAAGCCCCTCTTCCACGTCCTTAGCTAAAATCTGCTTTTTTTCATAGCACTCGTCCCAAAGGATGTGGCCGAGGAGCTGCGTGTAATAGGGGTGCCCTGCGCCTGTTTCGGCGATGACAGAGATCACATCCTGCGAGACTTTGATCTTCCCTTCGTTAAATCTTTCCTGGAGATACTTTTTGACCTCAACGACAGGAAGTCGTCCCAATGGCAAATGCTTGCCGCTTTTGTAAAAGGGCCTGTTGGGGTCTTGAAAAATCCTTCCGAATAAATGTTTTTTGCTCCCAAGAAAGATGTAGCTCACGTCTCTGTGAGATTGGAAAACGGTGCGCATTTCCTTTTCGATCTCATCATCCGCATAATTAGCGATCTCCTGGAACTCATCGAAAGCCACGCAGGCCACTTTTTTTTCTTCCTGGGCTCTTTTATGGACGGCATTCAAAAGGTCGGGGAGACTCGTTTTAAATACGTTTCTGGGTTCATAATCAAATTCGAATTCGGCTTCTCCCTCGCCCCGGATAACAATCTTTGGGATAAGCTTCGGGAAGAGCCGTTTTACGGCATCCAGAATTTTCTGCGTCGGTTTTCCGAGCGACCTGGAAACAGCCTTAGCATAAACCTCTACGAATTTTTCCTTGGTGATAGCCGGATAAAGATCTACGTAGACGGTCAAGACACCTTCTTTCCGGACCTTCTCGAGCACGTTTTTGATCAAGGAAGTCTTCCCGTAGCGCCGCGTTGAAAAAATGATCACGTTCTGTCCGTTTTTAATGTCCTGAGTAAGCTCCTTGATCTCGTTGACCCTGTTCCAAAAAGCCTCTCCCGTGACTTCTTCGCCGTACACAAATGGATTCTTCATGGCATTACCCCCTTTATGATTACGCAAACTGCGTAACGCACTTTGCGTAATATACGTTCTTTTTTTCCATTCTTCAAATGTTTTTCCGGTCATTCTTTTCGCCTACTGTCCGATTACTATCCAATTTACTATCCGGCCCTCTCTACAGGAGCCGGTTCTTTCGGTTTGAGGTCCTGGATAATGCTAACAACACGGGGATCGTGCCGCAGGATGTCGGCCTTGATCTTGAGGACACGGGCGCGCAGATTCAGCATGTCTT
>CAYQTU010000125.1:0-4266 GCA_964420575.1 uncultured bacterium | reverse complement strand
CATTTCTGTTAAATCTGCACTGACAAAACAATAAAAAAGGATCCATTTAAAAAGATTATGGAATATCGAACTGAAAAAGATGCTCTCGGGGAGAAACGAGTGCCTGCAGAGGCTTATTGGGGGATCCATACTCAGCGTGCACTCGAGAATTTCAGTATCAGCGGGCTTCATGTTCCTCAGGAATTGATCCGGACGCTCGTTATGATCAAAAAAGCGGCATGCTTCACTAATCACGAACTTGGATTTTTAAATAAAGAAAAAGCGCATGCGATCGCCACAGCCTGCGATGAGATTTTGGAAGGGAAATTCCCTGAAGCTTGGCCCCTTGATGCTTTGCAAGGAGGGGCAGGCACTTCAACGCATATGAATGTTAATGAGGTCATTGCCAATCGTGCAGCTGAACTTCTTGGCGGAGGGAAAGGACGTTCTGAGATCGTGCATCCGATCCAGGATGTCAATCTGCATCAATCCACAAACGATGTCTATGCCACTGCGATCAAAATGGCAGTCATTTTTGAGCTTAGGTCTTTAAGCGCAAAAATCGCAGAGCTGCAAGGTGCTTTTCAGCAAAAAGAAAAAGAATTCGCAGAGATCGTGAAGATGGGAAGAACTGAGCTTCAAGAAGCCGTGCCGATGACGCTTGGGGCGGAGTTCGCGGCTTTTGCAGAAGCTTTCGCGCGGGACCGCTGGCGCACCTTTAAGAGTGAAGAACGTTTGCGAACAGTTAATCTTGGGGGGACTGCGATCGGGACCGGATTAACAGCTCCTCAGGAATATATTTTTCTTGTTATCGAAAAATTACGGCAAATCACAAATCTAGGACTGAACCGCAGCGAAAATCTTGTTGATGCTACAGCGAATATGGATTCTTTTGTGGAAGCCTCCGGTATCCTGAAGGCTTTTGCTGTCAATTTGATAAAAGTTGCGAATGATCTCCGTTTCATGAATCTTTTAGGCGAAATCCAATTGCCTCAGCTTCAAGCGGGTTCTTCGATCATGCCGGGCAAAGTGAATCCGGTCATTGCGGAAACGGTTGTCCAAGCCGGGCTGAAAATCATTGCAAATGATCTTGTCATTACAGAAACCGTATCCCGCGGGACGTTCCAAATCAATGAATTTCTTCCTCTTTTGGCTTATGCCTTTCTGGAGTCTTTGCGGATTCTTGGAAATGTGACCGGGATGTTTAAAGATTACGTTCAAAAAATCAAAGCCGACCCTTTGAAATGCAATGAATTTCTCAGCCATTCCGAAGGGATCATGACGGCTTTTGTGCCGGAGATTGGCTATGACCGGGCAGGAGACCTTCTTAAAGAGTTTCATGCCGGAGGAACGAAAGACCTTCGTGTTTTCCTTGAAGAAAAACTGGGTAAAGAACTTGTCGCTCAGGTTTTGTCTCCCCAAAAACTTTTATCGTTAGGGTATAAAACACATGGAAAAAACGCCTAAAGCGCTCAGGTTGCAGATCGGGATCTTTGGCCGGACCAATGTCGGAAAATCAAGCTTTTTGAATATGATTGCAGGTCAGGATGTGGCGATCACTTCACCTGTGCCGGGTACAACAACGGATGTCGTAGAGAAAGTTATGGAACTTCTTCCGATCGGGCCCGTGGTTTTTCTCGACACAGGAGGAGTCGATGACGTTTCGGCTCTTTCGGCTCAACGGATCCAACGGACCCAAAAGATTTTTGACCGGGCCGATGTGATTTGCCTGATCGTAGAGCCGGCTCAATGGACTGCTTTTGAAGATGCGATCTGCATTGAAGCCCAGTCCCGTAAAACCCCGCTGATAATGGTAGTGAATAAAACGGATCTTAATGAGCCTACAGCTGTCTTTTTGGAGAAACTTAGGAAAAATACCAAACATATTCTGCTTTGCTCAAGTGTTCTTCCAGAAAAACGAGATCTTTATGTCACGGAGTTCAAAAAAGTATTATTAGAGATCTGTCCTGAAGATTTTTTAAAGGCGCCACCCTTGATCGGAGATCTTGTCCCGGCCGGAGGGCTGGCGGTTTTGATCGTTCCCATTGACCTTGAGGCTCCGAAAGGGAGACTGATCCTGCCTCAGGTGCAGACGATCCGTGATGCCTTGGACCATGATGCCGCTGTGGTCGTGGTGAAGGAACGTGAATACGCGCATTTACTGGCTCAACTTAAAATGCCTCCGGATATCGTGGTCTGTGATTCCCAAGTGGTTCTCAAAATGACGGCAGATACGCCGCCAGAGGTTCAATGTACCACTTTTTCTATTCTTTTTTCGCGCTTAAAAGGGGATCTGGTCGAAATGGCCCGTGGGGTTACTGTGATCGATAGGTTGAGATCCGGCGATAAGGTTTTGATTGCGGAAGCGTGCAGCCATCACGCAGTTGAAGATGATATCGGCCGGGTTAAGATCCCGCGTTGGCTTCGCCAGTATACAGGATCAGAATTGGATATCCGGACTTGTGCCGGCCGGGATTATCCCGAAGACTTGCAAGAGTATAAGCTGGTGATCCACTGCGGCTCCTGTATGTTGACGCGGCGAGAGACCCTCGCGCGCATCCAACAGGCAAGGCAAAAAGGAGTTCCGGTCACTAATTACGGTATGGCGATCTCATTTGCGCAGGGGGTCCTTGAGCGGACGCTAGCTCCTTTTCCGGCCGCACGGGATGCCTACAAAAGTCAATTACACATTTCACGAAAAAAGGGTTGAATGTTATGACGGAAACAGCGTGGATCACTTCTCGGATCAAACGTGATCAGATCGATAAGTATCTGGATCACGGAAAGGATTTTGTCGACGACGGAAAGATCTGGGAAAAAATCAATTCGGCAGCAAAGCCTTCTACGGCGCAAGTCCGCAGTATCCTTCAACGATCGCTTGCGATCCAGACGCTTACCCCGGAGGAATTGGCTTTGCTGATCCGCGTTCAGGATCCGGAGCTCCTTCGGGAGATGCAAGAAGCGGCGTTAGCCATCAAAAAAAAGGTTTATGATAATCGGATCGTGACTTTTGCGCCGCTCTATATGGGGAATTATTGCGTCAACAATTGTGCCTATTGCGGATTCCGGCATGACAATCGTGAAGCAAAGCGCCGGGTTCTTTCTATGGAGGAGATCCGAAGGGAAACGGAGAATCTGGCCGGGAAGATCGGGCATAAGCGGATCATCGCAGTTTATGGGGAGCATCCGCTGACAGGGATCGATTATATCCTGGAAAGCATGAGAACGATCTATGAAGTTCGTGTACCGACCCAAAACGGTTACGGAAACATCCGAAGGATCAATGTAAATGCCGCGCCGATGTCTGTCGAGGAATTAACCCGCCTTAAAGACGGCGGATTAGGCACGTATCAGGTTTTTCAAGAAACTTATCACCATGAAACCTATGAGAAACTTCATCCGAAGGGGACTGTAAAAGCCGACTATTCGTGGCGGCTTTATGCGATGCATCGTGCCTTGGAATCGGGGATCGATGACGTAGGGATCGGAGTGCTTTTTGGGCTTTACGATTGGCGCTTTGAAGTCATGGCGCTGCTTTATCATGCGATCGAGCTTGAAACGAAAATGGGGATCGGTCCACATACCGTATCTTTCCCAAGAATGGAGCCGGCGCTTAATGCACCGTATACGGCAAATTCACCCTATCACGTTTCAGATGAGAACTTCAAAAAGATCATGCTTCTGATCCGGTTGGCCATTCCTTATACCGGAATGATCATTACCGCACGGGAAACCGCCCAAATGCGTCGTGAAGCCATTGAGTTAGGAATCACCCAGACCGATGCATCGACCAAAATCGGGATCGGTGCCTACAGCGAGGACGGACAAGCCCAGCAGGCAGAGCGTCAGCAATTCATACTAGGGGATACGCGGAGCCTTGATGAATTGGTGCGTGATTTCGCTCAGAGGGGATATATCACTTCATTTTGCACAGCAGGATATCGTTGCGGCCGCACGGGAAAGTGCATTATGGAGCTTTTACGGAGCGGCCAAGAAGGAAAATTTTGTAAGCTTAATGCCGTCCTGACGTTCCGGGAATGGCTCAATGATTTTGCCAGTCCGGAGACCCAGGAGATCGCTGAGAAGGTCATTCAAAAAGAGATCGAAGAGATCCAGAAAAAAATTCCAAAAGCTTTTTCAACTTTTCAGGATTATTATCACCGGATCCAACAAGGGGAACGGGATCTTTATCTGTGAAATTTTAGGTAATTTTTAGCTTTCCTTTTTTTTAAAATCAAAAAAATTTCGGAAATAAAATGTGTGTCTAATAATGCTATCTATTGCTAT
>CAYQTU010000124.1:0-4288 GCA_964420575.1 uncultured bacterium | reverse complement strand
CTCCCGCTCCGGCTCCAGTCTTGCCCCCCAGTGTAAAGACTGAACCAGCAGAGACTCATGAGGGAAGTATTGAAGAGTCTATTGCCGGAGTCACCGAAGCCCAAAGGAAAATGGATGAAGAAAGAGCCAAACGTCCGGAAGCGAAATTGATTGCCGATGAGATGGTTCTTTTGATCGATCATTTGTCGCTTGGCGGATATCCTCAGCTCGCAAGCCGATTGGCCGCACAGATCGTTCGTATGGAAAAAGAGGCTGCTGTCCGTGTTGATGTCCTGCAGGTTGTGGCCGAGATCGCCGCCGAGAACATTCCCGCCTTTTTAGCATTAGAACTGACCCGGCTTCATGGAAGATTGGCCGCATCGGCGCCGGTTCTATCTGTTGAAACGCCTTTGATGCGTGACAGAAGTACCTTCCGGACAACACCTTGGGATCAAGCTGATTTTTTTACGGCCACTTCGGGAAGCTCTGATACTTTCTACGATCATATCGATGAAGATCTCGGATTTGAGGAAAAACGGCCGGAATCAAAGGTTAATGAGGCCGACCGAATCGCAGCAGTAAGGCGCATTTTGACCAGCGAGGTCATGAAACGTTATGGGGGCGACCAAGTGCTGGGTGTTCTTGTTTCAAAAGGACAGAAAGCTGAAGGGCTCGATGGACGATGGAAGTTTATAGTGCTCACGAAATTTAACCCTGCCTTCAGCGAATTCGAACAAGATGCCACCAATGGCTTTTGGCTTTTATTGAGCCGGTTGAATTTTATTGCAGGAGGTATAGCGCAACCTGTCCGTGTGGATATTGACGGCAAAGCGCAGGAATCCGGGGAGTGGTATGCGGCGAATATGTTCAACAAAATGGCCTTAATAGTCCTTATGCCTCTCCAGGAGCTTCCTTTAGCAGGGGATTGGGAAAATTTCGACCTTCAAAAATCTCTCCATCCGGATTGGCAAGTTATCGCAGCGGACGAACGGGCGGAAGCTCTTTTGCGTGAAAAGATCAAAACAATGATCCCGACCGCCGAATGGCTCAAGATCTCCGGACTTTCGGCGGTTCATCCGAGCGTTGCTAGTGCGCTTGGAGAAAGCCGTCGTCCCGAATCACGCGTGGAACCTTTTGAGGCAGAAACGGTCCTCAAAGATCGTGCGCATCGCGTATTGGATCAGCTTGCGGTTGGGGTTCAAGGACAAGATGACCTTATTCGTTCGATCCGTCTTGAGATCGCTCATGATGCTGGGGAAGCTTTGGCTGATGCGGTCACGCTCCAGAATCGCTTGCCTAAGCAATCTCAGGAAAAAGCAGATGTTGAGACGCTTGTGGCCGTTTTGGACCATCTGGATAATATCCAAAAAACTCGCCCCGAGGCGAGAACGAGAATTAATAAAACGGATCTCGAGATCTTGATAGGGCAGTCTTTTTTAAGAATACCTGAAGCCCAGGTGGAATATGGTGCGGATTCCGTTACGGTTTCTGTGCCTTGGGACCGGAATCGGGATACGAAATCCCTTGTGAAATATTTACCGCCCTTGCAAACTTTTGCGGAGATCCGAAAACTTCTTCACCTTCTCAATGCGCAGGCGAAGACCTTATTCCAAGGTCAGCGCGGAACGATTGTTGAAGACTTGATTGTGGATAAGATGGTCGGATCGGAAAAGGTCCCGCACGGTGTTTTTACTCTTTCATTTGCATCTCGTCCGGAATCAAGAAGGGTTACGCTTAATAAAGCAGCAGAGACCATTAACTCGATTGTTTTGGGTATGGTTAAAAAAGTTGAGATCGGCGGGATCCGGATTCGGGTAAAACAGCCCGGAAAGATCGATATTTATTTAACCAACGTTTATTTTTCAAATCACCAACTTAAAAAAGGAACAAATCTCGGGCTCGAGGCCGTTCGTTTCCTTGAGCGGAGCACGGATCTGAAATCGGAACCGGAGGGTCTTCTTGAAATCGAGACCATTGAAGAAAGTCCTAGCCGCCTCGATATTATTGTTCATATTCTCCCGCGTCCGGAATCGAAAGAAAGCGATCTGATCGTTCGATCAGAAACGCTTTTTAGGGAATTCCAGGAAGTTCTCGCTTCTCATGAAAGAACAGGTTATATCGATTCACTTCTTGAGATCCTTAGAGAGTATATTGCCCAGTATCCGAACGATAGTCTTAAAACAGCCAGGATTCTTATTAAAGAGATTCCTGACCATTCAAAGGCTAAGAAAAAACTTCAAGACCTTATTGATGTTCTACAGCAGCGGACTCAGACCCGCCCTGAAGCGAAAGCATCTATTCTGCTAGCGATTTCATTTTTTGTGATGTCTGCCGTTGCAGCACTCGCCGATTCGATCGTGATCCGGATCGCGGACTTTGCGAAAGCCGGGCCGACGAACATGTATGCCAGCGTTACGATCGATTCATTCACGAACGCCGCAATGCAAGTTGTGGCAAAAGTGCAGAAGACAGGGAATTTACAGACGGGGACCTGGACGGATGTGAAGACGATCTATAACGGTCCGATCCTTCCGAATGCGACACAAGTGGCGGGGACAATGGTGCCGACCGCCGGGTCGAATGAATTTTATCGTGTTGCGGCTACGGCAACGCCGACCAATTTACCGGCTCAGGCTGGTGCTACCGTTCGGCCGGAAGCGAAATTATCAGCTCAAACTCAAAGTATCCCCGTCCCAAGTAACGTGAAAGGCTTATCAATAGCCCAGCTGGTTCGCGAGAACCTTCCGGAAGGGGTGCTGCTTGCAGACCTTATTTCGGGAAAATACGATCTTGGTCTTGTGGTAAAGCCTTCCTTGGTCGGAGAAACTCATGAAGTCATCTTCTCTGTTAATTTGAAACAGACCCTTTTCATGGGACAAACATTGACTTTGGCGGATCTTGAAAAGTATCTGGAACAACAAGTGCGCGGTCTTGGAAGCCTTCAAAGCCTTGAAAGGATCGATATCGAACTGGCCCGTCGCCCCGAGGCGCGTATGGCCACTGCCACGGCTTTGGTCCGTCAGGCGACTTCAAAATTCATGGCGAGTTATCAGAACCTTAACAATGCTTCTTTGGCGGTTCAGCAGAATGCGGCCGTTGAAGCTTCCCGTGAAGTGAATGGAATTTCTAATCTGATCCGGGAATTGAATCAGCCCGGAGCGGAAACCCCGTATCTTGAAGATATTTATGAATCCATGGTGCTTGCGAATTTTCTCGCGCGCGCAGGAGGAGAACTGCTGAATATTTTTACCGAACCTACCGGAACGCCTAACCAATCAAGAGGACAGGTCATGGATCGGAATGCGGCCCGGCAGTTGGAGCTTGCTTTTGAAAGCAGCTCGGATGCTTTTGTCCGTATTTTGAATAGCATGGATAAGCTTTTAAGCACGAAGCTTTCTTCAAACCGGATCTTTGGTCTTTCCAATCAGCTTTGGATGCTGGAAGCTTTTATTAAATCTTGGAGCGGATATCTCTCAGCCGGAGAACAATTTGGCACTTTGAAGGGTGCGGGTATTTTGCAGCCGATCACTGAGCTTCAAAAGGCGGTGCAAGCAACTTCAAAAGCTTTAAGCCAGGTGCGTGTTCAAAATAAAGCCATGCAAGCTAATATCGATCAGCTTCGGGATGCTTATCAAGCATTAGGGGTCGACCTTCAATCAGAACTTGGAATGCGTCCGGAATCCAGACAACTGATCCAGGAAAAATTAGAAAGCAGAATGAGAACGCAATTACGCGGACATACGCAAATCCTTTCTCAGATCCCGGCGTTATGGGAAATGCTCAAAAATACTAAGGAAATGAACAAGGCTCTTGAAACTGTTTTTGAGTCCCGGAATGAGGCGTCCTTGCGGCATGCTTTGGGGCAGGCCCGTCAAGCCTTAGATCAAACGATCGAGCGGTATCAGGGGCGGATTCTTAAGGATATTTTTAATTTTTCAAGGCATGAATTTATCGTTAGCGGTATATTGACAGCTGCCTTTTTCGCTCTCCTGTTCTCACCATTCTTTTTTGTGAAGATCATTGCCGCTGTGGGTGGCGTCGCGATGGGCGCAGTGGCGGTTTGGTTCGGATACCGCTGGGATATTGGAGCGTCACAAATGACCGCTCTGGGATTTTCTATCCGGATGCCGATCCATCATGAATTTAAGCGAAGCATTAAGGATATTCAGGAAGCTTTTACTGAAGCCGCGGTGGCTTTGATCGAAGATGCGGATCATTTGTTCTTGTTGCAGCCGGTAGGAGGAGAAGCCGAGATCCGTCCCGAATCCCGTGTAAAGGGGATGTTGGTGGCGGGGGGATTCACGCAAGA
>CAYQTU010000123.1:0-4311 GCA_964420575.1 uncultured bacterium | reverse complement strand
TGACATGGAAGAGGTCAGAGGTTCGAGTCCTCTACCGCGCACCATTCATGACGAGTTTGGATGAAAGGACTCGAAAGGAACACTGTTTTGAAACATGACAGAGGTCATGTTTCAGGTGCGGAGGGCCGAGCTGGAGCGTAGCGGAAGCCGCCGAGTCCTCTACCGCGCAAATCTTTATGATGAAATGTTCAAAAGCCCCAAGTTTGACTTGGGGCTTTTGAACTTATTACAGGCTGAAGTTGTATTATTTAACGTCAACTTTGATCTGTTTAGGTTTAGCTTTCTCGGATTTAGGGATGGTGACTTCCAGAACGCCGTCTTTGTAATTTGCCGCGATCTTTTCAGCTTCAATCTCAGCGGGGAGTTGGATGGATCTTTGGAAGCTCCCATACCGCCGTTCCGAATAGAAACAACCCTTCTCTTTCTTTTTTTCTTCGATTTTCCGCTCTCCTTTGACGGTCAGGATATTTCCGGAGACTGATAGATCGATATTTTTCCTTTCCATGCCCGGGGTGTCCACATGAAGGGTGTATTGATTTTCATCTTCATGGACCTCGATGCTGGGAAGGAATTCTCCGGCTCCTTCGAGGGGACTTCTCCTTACCGACGTCGAAAACAATCGGTTAAAATCATCTTGAAGGTCCGTCAGAAGGCCGAACGGATCGAGCCATTGATCATGTTTTTTAATCAGGTTGTTCATCTTAGGGTCCTCCATTTTTAAGGTTTAATGATGAAATGCCTCAATTCTGTAGTTGCAGTTTTTATGCCAATTTTTCGAAAGCGTAACCTATTTATTTAAAAGGAGTTAAGAAATTATCACGAAAAGCTAGTAGGAAGCAGCGTATAAAAATGACACAAAAAGATGTGAAAAAATTTTACGCTGTGACTTCAAAAGATCAAAAAATGCATACGGCTTATTTGCTTTAATTTAATAACGGACAACAGGTTAGGAAAAGAGTTGCGGGATTTAGCCTCCGATTGTACAATACGAAATCATTTTTAAATACGGAGGAATTGAAACAGGCATCGATCGGTATTAGGTGCTAATCCCATGGCCCGTAAGAGGTTTAGGGATCATATCAAAATGAATCAGCATGTCAGAACCTAAGAATTACGAACCGCTTTACCGGCTGCGGCATTCCGCATCGCACATTCTCGCCCAAGCTGTCCTAGACCTATATCCCGGCACAAAATTCGCCATAGGGCCAGTGATCGAAGAAGGCTTTTATTACGATTTTGATGCCCCGGTGACTTTTCAAGATGAGGATCTTCCTAAGATCGAGAAGCGGATGCGGGAGATCATTAACGAGCGGCAAGAGTTCAAGCTGTGGTCCGTAACCAAAGCGGAAGCCAAAAAGTTCTTTGAAAAACAACCTTATAAACTCGAGATCATTGAAGGCATCCCGGGCGATCAAGTGAATTTTGTTCAGAACGGTCCGTTTACAGACCTTTGTGAGGGAGGGCACGTTCTTAAAAGCGATGAGGTGAAAGCGTTCAAATTGCTCTCCGTGGCCGGAGCTTATTGGCGTGGGAATGAGAATAATCCCATGCTTCAGCGCATTTACGGAACGGCTTTTTTTTCGCAAAAAGAGCTTGATGCCTATCTTAAGCGCCAAGAAGAAGCTCTAAAACGAGATCACCGCAAAGTGGGCAAGCAGCTCGGCCTTTTCAGCTTTCATGAAGAGGGACCCGGGCTTCCGTTTTGGAAACCCAAAGGACTTTTGCTCAAGAACCTGTTAATCGCGTTTATGCGCGAAAAACTGGCGCATTACGGTTATACGGAAGTTGAAACGCCAACGATGCTTCGTGATAAACTCTGGAAAACTTCGGGCCATTGGGATAATTACCGGGAGAACATGTTCTGTCTGGAGCGTGATGAGGAAGGTTATGCGATTAAACCCATGAATTGTCCGGGCGGGATGCTGATGTATAAAGAAGAAAAACATTCTTACCGCGAATTACCGCTGAAGGTTGCCGAATTCGGTAAAGTCCATCGCTATGAACGGTCCGGGGTTTTGTCGGGGCTTTTTCGGGTCCGTGGTTTTACTCAGGATGATGCACATATTTTTACGACTCCGGAAGCCTTGCGATCAAGCGTGGTTGAAACGATCCGCTTTACGGATGAGGTGTACAAAACGTTCGGTTTTGATTATCATATCGAGCTTTCAACGCGTCCCGTGAAGTCTATGGGGACAGATGAACAATGGCATATTGCGACCGAAGGATTGCGCGGTGCGCTCGATGAGCTGAAAGTTCCGTATAAAGTCAATGAAGCGGACGGTGCATTTTACGGGCCCAAGATTGACTTTCATTTGAAAGATGCGATTGGCCGGACGCTTCAATGCGGGACGATCCAGCTCGATATGAATATGCCCGAGCGCTTTGACCTGAACTATGTCGGCGAAGACGGCAAAGAGCATCGTGTGATCATGTTGCACCGGGCTATTTTTGGAAGTCTGGAACGTTTTATCGGTATCTTGATCGAGCATTATGCGGGTGCATTTCCGATCTGGCTTGCGCCGGTCCAAATATGCGTGGCGACCATTTCAGAAAAACAGGAAGTTTTTGCGGCTAACGTCATTAAGCAATTAAAGCAAGCAGGTTTTCGTGTCGATGCTGATCTTCGGTCCGAAAAGATCGGCTATAAGATCCGCGAAGCTGAAATGCTCAAAGTTCCGTATATTTTTGTCATTGGTGATAAAGAAATGGAAACGGGTCAAGTGGCGGTCCGGATGCGCGGACGCCAGGACCTGGGCGTGATGTCTCTTGATGCGGTGACCCAACGGGTCCGGCAAGAGATTGCGCTGAAAACTTAAACTCTAAACCATAAGGAGGCTCATTGGCACTCACAACTCAAAAAGTAAGGGCAAACGAGCGTATTCGCTCACCTCAGATTCGGTTAATTGGCCCGAATGGGGAACAAGTCGGCATTACGACGGTGGACGACGGGCTCCAAAGGGCTCAAGAAGCCGGACTGGACCTTGTGGAAGTGGCCGGGAATGTCACGCCGCCGGTATGCCGTATTATGGATCTGGGGAAATACCTTTATACTTTGGGTAAGAAAGAAAAAGAATCCCGAAAGAAACAGAAGGTCATTGATATCAAAGAGGTCAAAATGACGACCAAGATCGATGACCATGATTATCAAACCAAGCTCCGGAACGCGAGGCGTTTCATTGAGCGGGGGGATAAGGTGAAATTGACCGTGTTCTTTCGAGGCCGTGAGATCGTCTATGTGGACAAGGGTCGTCAATTGATCGACCGCTTTGTCCAAGACATGTCGGATATTGCCGTGATCGAACGCAATGATGGTTTAGAAGGAAAGGCGATCCAAGTTTATCTCATGAAATTAACGGGGCAGCAGAAGAAAAAAGAGCCGGCCGCTCCGACAGAAGAAAAAACCATACAAGAAAAATAGACGTCCTCTTATTTGGATGCGGAAAGGAAAACATGCCAAAACTTAAAACGAATAAAGCACTCAAAAAACGGGTTCGCGTGACCAAAAAAGGGAAAGTCCTGGCCTCCAAGACTTTACGTCGTCATATGTTGACGGATCGCTCACCCAAGAAGAAACGACAATTGCGCCGGGGGCTTCAAGTGGGACCGACCCAGGTGAGAGCGATCACTTTGCGATTGCCCTACGATTCTTGATCGCTTTGACCGAATCAACCGTTTCATAAAAAAAGGAGTTATCTGCTATGCCAAGAACAAAACATGCGGTCGCAAGCCGCCGAAGAAAGAAGAAAGTCTTTAAACGCGCTAAAGGGTTCGTAGGAGGGCGTCGTACGCTTTTCCGCACCGCAAAAGAAACTGTAGCTCGCGCTATGGCGTTTGCTACACGTGATCGCAAACAGCGCAAGCGTCAGTTCCGGCAGCTCTGGAATGCCCGGATTAATGCGGCCTGCCGTGCGAACGGTACGACCTATTCGCGCTTGATCAATGCCCTGAAAAAGGCGAAGATCGAATTGAACCGGAAATCTCTTGCCGAGATCGCTGCGCGCGACGAGAAAGCATTTCAAGAAATTGTCCAATTTGTCAAAAAGGCCTAGGGCTTTTTCTGGCGGTCTGTGTCAGGCCGCCAGGATCATGTCCGGCTCGGAGCCTTGCTATGAAGGATCAGATCCATCTGCTTGAGGAAAATGCCCGTCAAGATTTTTCAAAGATCGATACGTCTGAAAAACTTGAAGCATTCCGAGTTGCGTATTTGGGAAAAAAAGGCCATCTGACAGAACTTTTTAAAAAATTCACGTCTCTTGACCCTGAACAGAAAAAACAAACAGGTGCGGAGCTGAACCGGATAAAACAATGGCT
>CAYQTU010000122.1:0-4497 GCA_964420575.1 uncultured bacterium | reverse complement strand
TGTTGATCATGGCTGAGATCTATGTCGGAGTTAAATTTGAAGTCGTGCATTTGCCGGAAGAAAGGGTCCTGGAGCCGCGGCTTGAAGAACTGATCCGGGTCGGGAAGGCCTTGTCTGCTCAAGGATTGTGTCCTGAAAATAGCGGGAATCTTAGCGTCCGGCGGGCAGAGGGCTTAATGATCACACGTGCCGGATCAGAGCTGGGGAAGTTGACCCTCAAAGATTTCGCCTTGGTTAAAGATGTTCATATCGAATCAAAAAAGGTTTTTGTTGCAGGGAAGGCGGATCCGAGTTCCGAAGCCATGATGCACTTTTTGATCTATGCCGCTCGACCGGATGTTACGGCCATCTTGCATGCTCACAAGCTCAAGCTTAAAGGAGCGGTTACAACGTCAAAAGCATTCCCTTATGGGACATTGGAATTCGCGCGTTCTGCGGTTGAGGTCCTTAAAGCCCATGATCTTGTTATTTTAAAGGACCATGGATTTGTTTCTGTGGGGAAGACTGTTCAAGAGGCTTACGAAAAACTCGCTCTGTCCTAGGGCTTTATGCTATACTGCCGTCATGAAAAAAGAAATCACCATCCAAACAGAATTCACGCCTAATCCCCATTCGTTGAAGTTTAATGTGAATGTGCCGCTTTGCACGCACGGGGCAGTCCATTTTGCCTCGAAAGCGGAATCCGGGAAATCTCCGTTGGCCGCGAAACTTTTTGAGATCGAATATATCAAGGAAGTGATGATCGGCCCCGATTTTGTGACAGTAACTCGGAATGAAGCGGTCCGGAGCTGGGCGCCTGTGATCCCAAAGGTTTCCGAAGTGATCCGGCAGTATCTTTCATGCGGCAAAACCGATTCTAAAGTTTGCCAAGCCTGCGCTGACCAATTAAATCCTCACTCTGAAGTTGAAAGTAAGATTATCGAGATCTTGGATGAGCAGATCCGGCCTGCGTTGGCCCGGGATGGCGGGGACGTCCTTTTTTGCGGGTATGAAAATGGGATCGTCAAACTCCATCTTAAGGGAGCCTGTTCAGGATGCCCAAGCGCCATGATGACTTTGAAAATGGGCGTGGAGCAGGTCCTCAAAGAATATATCCCGGAGATCAAAGAAGTCGTCCGGGTTTAGCGGTTTTCCCTCTCCCTAACTAGAGCTGACTTAAAGCTTTATCGTTTCCTTAAATGGCCGATATTTTAAGCAGAGAAAACTATCTTCAGGAGGGGCTCATGGCAAAGAAAATGCTTAGAAAAATGTGCTCAAGCAAAGTAGAGACTTTTAAGATTAAGAACCGGCGAGGGTATGCGGCGATCTGCATGGGGAATTTGACGGGAGGCAATACGGTTGGGACTGCGCTGGACCGTATGGCAAAAGCTTTAAAACGTTCCGGTTATTTGCTCATCCGTTGAGCCTGGTTTCATTGACGGCATTCCGAGAATACTATAAAATCTTTAAAATTCTGAAGTTACGGAGATTTATCACTTACTATGGCACGTGTCTTAAGTGGGACAAGACCTACCGGCAAATTGCATATAGGCCATCTTCTTGGGGCGATCGAGAATTATAAAAAACTCCAGGGGCAGGATGCTTTTTTTATGATCGCGGATCTTCATGCCCTGACGACGGAATATGAACATAAGACTGCGATCGCTCAGAATGTCCAGGAAGTGATCGTGGATTATCTGGCCGGGGGGTTAGAGCCTGAAAAATGTACGATCTTTGTGCAAAGCGAGGTTCAGGAACATGCGATGCTTTCTCTTCTTTTTTCCATGATCACTCCGCTGGGTTGGCTGGAAAGAAATCCGACGTATAAAGATCAGCTTAAAGAGCTGAAAGGGAAAGAGCTGCACACGCATGGGTTTTTAGGATATCCGGTCCTGCAGGCAGCGGATATTGCGCTCTATAAAGCTGAGAAAGTGCCGGTCGGGGAAGATCAGCTTCCTCATTTGGAATTAACGCGGGAGATTATCAGGCGTTTCCATCATTTGTATCAAAAGAATATCTTCCCGGAACCTGAAGCAGTTTTAACGCAGGTTCCCAAAGTTCCCGGACTTGATGGACGGAAAATGAGTAAAAGCTATGGGAACTGTATTTACTTGGCGGATTCCCGGGAGATAGTTACGAAAAAGGTTAAAGGCATGGTCACGGACCCTGCGCGAAAGGTCCGGACCGATAAAGGGCATCCGGAAGTGTGTCCGGTCTTTTTTCATCATAAGCTGTTTAATAAAGAAAAATGCGATACGGTTGCGCATGAGTGCAGAAATGCGTTGCGCGGATGTGTGGACTGTAAAATGGAAATGGCTGAAAAAATGAACGAATTCATGGATCCTATCCGGGAAAGACGCGAATCATGGATGAAGAAAACAAAGGAAATCCGGCAGATCTTGGACCGGGGAGCTCTGAGGGCTCGGGAAGTTGCTTCGAAAACCCTCAAGGAAGCCCTGGAAGCGATCGGCCTGATCCCGTCGTAGAACCTCAAGCGGTATCCACTCCTGTAGCTGCGAGCCAGAGCGCGGATAAAGGCCCTGATCCGCTTCATGTGAAGATCGCGGTCTATGACGGTCCGCTAGATCTTCTTCTCGATCTCATTAAAAAGAACGAGATGAATATCTATGATATCCCGATCGCCGAGATCACGAAACAATATCTGGATTATTTACATCAGATGAAACAGTTAGACCTTGAAGTGGCCGGGGAATTCCTTGTGATGGCGGCTACGTTGATCTATATCAAATCCAAGATGCTCTTGCCGACCGAGAAGGATGAAGAAGAAAACGAGGGCGAAGACCCTCGGGCAGAACTTGTCCGCAAATTATTGGAATATCAGGCTTTTAAAGAAGCAGCCAAGGAGCTGGGGCTTTTGCAGACCGAGCGTGGCAAGGTCTTTACCCGACAGATCTCGGATTATTATCTCGGCGAAATGGACCCTGAAGATGTCGGGATCGATACGTTCAGCGCTAATTTTTATGACCTGATCGTTGCTTTTCAAAATGTTCTTTCGAAAAAAGAAGCCAAAAAAGAACATGAAGTCTTTGAAGAGATTATTTCGATCGAAGAGAAGATGATGCAGATCCAGTCCTATTTGATGGAAAAGCGAAAGATCACTTTTCGGGAACTTTTTCCGTTGAGTTGGACGCGGAACGAACTGATCGCAACATTCCTTGCGGTTTTAGAACTTGTCCGAACGCGTTTTGCCTGGGTTCGTCAGGAGGAACAATTCGGTGAGATCGTGATTGAAAAAAGAGAAGAGACTGAGTATAAAGGCTGATGACGATTATGAAAACTGCTGCTCAAGAAAGAGAACAACAGGCGAAACTCAAAGCGCTGCGCAAAGAGCTGGACCGTGAGATCCAGGACCAGCTTGAGGAAAACCGTGCTTTTGAAGGTCTTGTGGATGACAAGAAATTCCAAATGGAGGCCTTGAAAGAAGAAGACCTGAAAGATCCGGAGAAAGCCAAGCAGGTCGTGGAAGCTTTGATCTTTGCTTCCTCTAAACCCCTGACGCCTGCCGAAATACGGAAGGTGACTAAAGTGCTGAGCGTTTCCCAGATCGAGAAGATCGCGGCGGATCTTAAAGAGGACTATCGGAAGAATGGACGCTGCTTTGAACTTTTAGAGGTCGCGGGAGGTTATGAGATCGCGACCAAAAAAGAATTTGCTCCTTGGATCATGAAAATCGAGCTTCAGCGGAAGGCCCGGCAGGCGACCCAATCGGCTTTGGAAACGCTGGCGATCTTGGCCTATAAACAGCCTTTGACGCGTGCCGAGATCGAAGCCCTTCGCGGAGTGGACACCAGCGGGGTCTTGAATACCTTAATGGAGAAAAATTTCATCAAGATCGTAGGAAAAAAAGAAGTTCCTGGCCGTCCTTTCCTTTACGGGACGACGGAAAAATTTTTGGAACATTTTGGTTTAAAATCCATACAAGAATTGCCGAGCCTGGAAGAGATCCGGCAAACTGTGGAAAGTTCAGTGAAGAAAGAAGCCTTGCTCGGGACCACGAACATTGTGCAGGTCCCTCAGGAAGAGCAGGCTAACTCATCTCAAGCCGTCACGCCTGGGTCTCAAGAGCTTTCGCAAGCCGGAGAAACGGGGACGGAAGAAAATAAGGAAACTCCTCAAAATGAGCCTGAATCCCATACGTAAAAAAATCGATACGATCGATCAAAAGATCATCATGCTTTTGAATGAACGCATGGATCTTGTCCGTGAAGTCGGAAAGAAGAAAACAGAAGCCGGTGAGCAGATCTATGCTCCGGAAAGGGAGAGCGAGATCTATCAGAAGATCGAGAAGGAAGCAAAGCGTAACGGAATCTCCGTGGATGCGTTAAAGGCGATCTATCGGGAGATCATGTCAGCCGCTTTGGCATTGGAAAAACCGCTTGCGATCGCTTATTTGGGACCCGAAGCCACTTTCACACACTTGGCTTCGTTATCGAAATTCGGAAATAGCGTAGAATATCGTCCTTGTTCGAGCATTAATGAGGTTTTCCGTGAGGTCGA
>CAYQTU010000121.1:0-4509 GCA_964420575.1 uncultured bacterium | reverse complement strand
CGAAAAAATCTCAGAATTTGATGATGCTTTAATGCATAAATTTATTGAAGGCCAAGAGCCGACAATCGCAGAAATCAAAGCGGCCATCCGGAAAGGGACGGTCGCGATCAAGATGGCGCCTGTGATCATCGGATCCGCATTGAAGAATAAAGGTGTTCAGCAACTTTTAGATGCGGTTGTGGATTATTTGCCATCTCCCAAAGATATTCCTCCGGTCAAAGGAATAGACCCGAATAATGATGCGGAGATTTCTCGTCCTGCGGACGATAAGGCACCGTTGACCTGTTATGCTTTCAAAATTGCGAGCGATAAATTCGTAGGTTCTTTGACCTATATTCGGATCTATGCGGGAACGCTTTCTTCGAGTTCTTATATTTACAATGTCCGTACGGGAAAGACTGAGCGTATCGGGCGGTTGCTTTTGATGCATGCCAATAAACGTGAAGAAATTGATGAGGCCGGCGCCGGGAATATCGTAGCTGCGGTCGGGCTTAAAGATGTCAAAACAGGCGATTCGCTTTGCGTTGAAAACCAGCCGATCCAGCTCGAAGCGATGTTCGTGCCGGAGCCTGTGATCTGGATGGCTATTGAACCCAAAACTAAGGCGGACCGCGACCGCATGTCGGATGCAATCACCAAGCTCGTTAATGAAGATCCAACCTTCCGCGTGAAAACAGATCAGGAAACCGTTCAAACCCTGATCGGCGGGATGGGAGAGCTTCATCTCGATATTAAGATCGATATCATGAAGCGTGAATATGGGGTCCAGGTGAACGTTGGGAAACCTCAAGTGGCTTATAAAGAAACCATCCAAGGGATGGCCGAAGCGGAAGGAAAATTCATTAAACAGACCGGCGGCCGCGGTCAATACGGGCATTGCTTCCTTAAAATTGAACCTTTGGAGCGTGGTAAGGGGATTGAATTTGAAAACAAGGTCGTAGGAGGCGCTATTCCCAGGGAATATATCCCGGCGGTTGAATCAGGCGTCGATGAAGCTTGCGCTAATGGGGTGTTGGCAGGTTTCCCTGTGACAGACGTTAAAGCAACGGTCTACGACGGAAGTTATCATGATGTTGACTCTTCCGAAATTGCGTTTAAAATGGCAGGAATTTTTGCGTTCAAAGAAGCTTTCAAAAGAGCAAAACCAGTCCTTCTTGAGCCGATCATGTTCGTGGAAGTGCTTGTCCCAGAAGAATACATGGGAGATGTGATCGGGGACCTGAATTCCAGACGTTGTGTGATCCAAGAGCTTGGGAACCGCGGGCATTTGAAATCGATCAAAGGCCTGGTTCCTTTAGCTGAAATGTTCGGCTATGCAACCTCTGTACGTTCGCTTTCTCAAGGACGCGCAACCTTCACGATGGAACCGCACACGTATCAGGAAGTTCCTCGTCAGATCGCAGAAAAAATCATTGCAAGTTAAAGGGACTCATTATGACGCAAGTTAAAGAAAAAATTCGGATTAAGTTGAAAGCATACGATCATCGTGTATTGGATCAGTCGGTCCAGGAGATCGTCGGGACGGCCAAAAAGACCGGAGCGAAAGTGATCGGTCCGATCCCGCTTCCGACGCATATTTGGAAAACCACAGTGTTGCGCGGGCCGACGATTGATAAAAAAGCACGGGATCAATTCGAGGTCCGTACACATAAAAGGCTGATCGAGCTTGAAGAACCCACCTCGCGAACTGTGGATGCTTTGATGAAGTTGGATCTTCCTGCTGGCGTAGATGTTGAAATTAAACTTTAAAAAAGAGAAAAAATATGGTCGGTTTATTAGCTAAAAAAGTCGGGATGTCGCAGGTTTTTGACGGAGAAGGTCATCAGGTGCCGGTGACGGTGCTTGAGGTCGGTCCTTGTTATGTGACCGCTCTTCGTACAAAAGAAAAACATGGTTACCAAGCCGTTCAGCTCGGATTTGATTCGATAAAAGAAAAAAAGCTGAACAAGCCGAAACTTGGTTATTTGAAGAAAGTGAACATTCCGGCTCTGAACTTTCTCCGGGAGATCCGTTCTGAAAGCTTAGAAAGCCTGAACGTGGGCAGTGAGCTCAGGGTGGAGAATTTTCAAGAAGGCGAATATGTGGATATCGAAGGAACATCCATCGGCAAAGGATTCCAGGGCGTTGTGAAACGCTTAGGGTATAAAGGCGGTGCGAGCAAAGGCCACGGGTCGATGTTCGGCCGGGTCCCTGGATCTATTGGTGCTCAAGCCGGCGGTCGGGGTTGCCGCAAAAAAGTTCGAAAAGGAAAAGGGCTCCCCGGACAAATGGGCAATGAACAGATTTGTATCCAGAATTTAAAGGTCATTAAAGTTGATGCGGAAAATAATTTGCTTGTGGTGAAGGGTAGCGTCCCCGGAGTCGAAGGAAGCTATCTTGTGGTTCGCAGTGCTCTGAAACGAGGGAAAAAGAATCCCTGGAAAGTAAGAAGCAATAAACAGGAGTCCCCGAAGGAATCCCCCAAGGAAACTCCCGCAGAACCTTCCAAAGCAGAAAATCCTCCCGAAGGGGCTCAAGCGAGTTCCTAAACGGACGGAGAGAAAAAGAAAGGTTTAAAAAGATATGAAGGCGCCTCTTTACTCGAAAGAGGGAAAGAAAAAAGATGAAGTGGTCCTGAACCCTGAGATCTATGGGGTTCGGTTGAATGCCCGTCTTGTGGAGCTTGTACGGCATGCTTATGCGGCTAATCTCCGTAAAGGGACTGCGGATACGAAGACCCGAGGAGAAGTCCGGGGCGGCGGTAAAAAACCCTGGCGTCAAAAAGGGACAGGAAATGCCCGTCACGGTTCGATCCGTTCGCCTATTTGGCGCGGTGGCGGTACGGTTTTTGGTCCGCATCCAAGGGATTATTCAGTGCATTTGTCCAAAACGATTCGCGGGGCAGCTTTGGTCCAGGCTTTGAGCATACGCGCAAAAGAAAAGAATTTAATGCTTCTTGAAGGCTTAAAACTGGAGACCCCTAAGACCAAAGAATGGGCGGAGATCGTGAAGGCGTTACCGATCCAGAAGAAAAAAGCACTTTATATCGTAAAAGACTTTGAAACAAATTTAAAACGGGCCAGCAGAAATTTGCAAAAACTGGTCCAGATCAAGAATGCCAATGATTTTAGCGCGTACGATGTGTTGCAGCGTGAGAAGATCATTATCGATGAAAATGCCGTGAAGGTCATCGAAGAGCGTTTGATCGGAGAGAAAAAATCATGAAGCTTAGCGTTTATGACGTTGTGATCGAACCGTTGATCACGGAAAAGATCTCGCAAGCCACTGAATCTGCGAACCAGTATGGGTTCCGGGTCCATCCTCAGGCAAATAAAAAAGAGATCAAATCCGCCGTGGAAACGATCTTTAATGTGCATGTTGAACGTGTGCATACGCTCAATCAGCCCAGCAAATGGCGCAGGGTGAGGTTTCAGCCCGGGCAGACGGCAGCTTGGAAAAAAGCGATCGTGACGCTGAAAAAAGGCGAAAAGATCGATACCAAAGCGTAACGCCCGAGGAATGATTTTAAGAAAGCGAAGGTTAAAGTAAAAACATGGGATTAATAAAGTTCAGGCCAATTACACCGACGAGACGGTTTGGGAACGTTTCGGACTTTTCCGAGATTACCGCGGACCGTCCTTATAAACCGCTGACTTATATGAAAAAGTCGAGCGGAGGTCGGAATAACTACGGAAATATCACCTCCAGACACCGTGGGGGCGGGCATAAACGCCGTTACCGTATCATTGATTTTAAGCGCAATCGCTTAGGTGTCCCCGCAACGGTTCTGACCGTGGAATACGATCCGAACCGTAGCGCGCGTATTGCTTTGGTTGAATATACGGATGGTGAGAAAAGTTATATCCTTTGCCCGGACGGGTTAAAAGTGGGGGAACAAGTCATGAGCGGGCCGGATGTTGAAGTGAAGATCGGGAATCATTTGCCGTTACAAAAGATCCCGGAAGGGACCATGATCCATAATATCGAATTGAAACCCGGTCGCGGCGGAAAACTGGTCCGTTCTGCTGGGGTGGTGGCGCAGATCTTGGCTAAAGAGAATGACATGGCGCATATTAAGCTTCCTTCCGGAGAAGTCCGGTTAGTGCCAGCCGCAGCGTTTGCCACTGTGGGGCAGTGCTCTAATATTGATAATGAGAATGTTCTGCTCGGGAAAGCCGGCCGCAGCCGATGGCTTGGGATCCGCCCTTGTTCGCGCGGCGTGGCACGTAACCCGGTTGATCATCCGTTAGGCGGTGGTGAAGGAAAATCCAAAGGTGGAAATCATCCTCAAAGTCCGTGGGGCCAGAAATCCAAAGGATTGAAGACCCGTAAACGGGATAAAGCAACCAATAAATACATCGTGAAGGATCGTAGAAAATGAGCCGTTCCTCGAAAAAAGGCGTTTATATCGATGAAAAGCTTTTGAAAAAAGCAAAGATCGCGAACGACAAAAAAGACCGTCGCCCGATCAAAACCTGGTCCAGACGTTCGACCATTACCCCGGAATTTGTCGGGTTGACCTTTTCGGTC
>CAYQTU010000120.1:0-4540 GCA_964420575.1 uncultured bacterium | reverse complement strand
GTTACATCATATTGTCAGTTATTATGCCATCGGGTCTATTTTTGAGAATTATTATCCGCAAGCAGATATCGTGAAGATCTATTCTTTTGACCTGCATGTCTTTCATCAGCGCAAAGAATCGTTCGGGACCTTGACCATGAATTTCGGTCGCGTGAAGGTCGTAGCTCAGACCACCTTAGAAGAAAAGGATCTGGTCTTTGTGGTGATCCAGATCGGCTTTTATGATTTTCGCTGCTCGGTGAAGCCTTATGCCGGCGAAGAGGATTTTGAAAAACTTGAAAAAGAAATGTTTGAAGGATTGTACCAATTGCCTATTCTGGACCTTTCCAAAAAGATCGATCAATATTTTGGAGAGACTTATTATGCGTTAAAAGACCTTCGCTTAGGGGACCGCATGAAGATCATCAATATCCTCACCCATGAGACCATCGAAAAGGTCAGCCGTTTTTACGAGAATATTTATGAAGAAAATCTCCGCATGAACGAGATCTACCGCGCCATCAATGTCCCGATCCCGGTGGAGTTCCGGTATGCGGCGGAGCATACGCTGAGTAAAAGATTAATGGAGGCTGTGTGCGAGTGGGGGGAGAAAGGGTTTCCGGCGAAACGGACCCTTTCGATCTACCGCATTATCGATTCCGCGCGGGCCCTGGATGTTCAGATCCATAAAGAACCGATCGTACAATACTTAAGCGATGAGCTTGCGAAAGGGGTCAAGGCTTTTGTCAAAGAGCTTGACCCTGAGATCCTGCACAGGATTCTGGCGATCGTGAAACTGGCGAAAAAGATCGAGATCGTCATTGACCGTAGAGAACCTCAAGACGACCTTTTTGCGTTACTCAAGTCTTTTAAGGGGAATTTTGAATTGATCCCGAAAGTGATCAGAGAACATGAAGGGCTTATTTTGCAGATCATGGAAGAATTGGACCTCTCTTCAGAGCGCTTGAAAAGGTTTATCGCTATTCCAACCTGAGCCAGGAATTTTCGCTTGCCTCTAAAGCTTTCCGCGACTACAATGCCTTCCTCGCTTCAAAGGGGCTTAGTCCTATAATTCCCTCTCTATAGGGATTCAATATAAGAGAATATTCAGAAAGGAACCATATTCATGAGTACAAACGTTGCAAAACCGGCTTTAATGAGCACACTTCCGGGAGACGATGTCCGGCAGATCATGTGGCGCTTTGCGGACCGCTATGAACACCAAATGGTCGTTCAGGCGACCCGTTCCGTAGCCCGTGGGATTGTGGCCCGTCTGGTGGCCGATAAACAGCGCCATACTCATGACTGGACCCCGCAAAAACAGGCGATGTTGGAAGCCTTTGATGCGGCGGGTGTCACGGCTGCTTTTATGGAACCTGACCAAGGGGGGTATATCACGGGACCCAAGAACCTAGTACTTGCCCTCGTTGCTTTTGAACTGGCATGGGTCGATGCGGGGGCTGCGACGGCCAGTCTTGCCAACAACCTTGCACTTGAACCGATCCATGAAAAAGGAACCCCCGAACAGATCCATCATTACATGAGCGGTTGCGTTCCTCCGAAACCCGGGGAGAACCGTAAAATGCTCCGCGGCTCATTTGCCCTCACGGAACCGCTTCCTTATGTCGGCGTGGATGCGGGGATGCTTTCCGGGAAGATCCGTATCGCCGAATGGAAAGAAGGCAAAGAACCGATCATCCAGGTTGAGAAACGCGGCCGGTTTATTACGAACATGGGATATGCCAATTTTGTGACTGCAGCGGTCGATACCGATGATCCGCGCATTAAATCCAGCTGTATGGTGATCTTGGAAGAGGATGACCAAGGGACTTATGACCGCGGTGCTCCGACCTTAAAACTGGTCCATCAACTTTCCTGTACTCATGATCCGATCTTCAACCTGAAGATCCCCGCAAGCCGTATCATCGGCGGGTACACTGTGAAAGACGGCGTGATCATTCCGAATTACACCCACAATGAAGTGATCGAAGCCGTGTTCCGCCGGACCCGTGTGACCGTGGCCATGATGACTTCCGCGAAACTGCTTTCTGCGATCGAACCTGTGATCCGTTATCAACGTACGCGCTATCGGGGTGGAGATGCAGCAAAACCGGGGACTCCCCGCTATGACCTTGGGATCCAGCAAAAAGAGGATGCACAGCACCGCTTGATCGATGTCTGGGCGACCGGGGAAGCCAGCGCTTCGCTTGGATTTGAAGCAGCCCGGATCTTTGATGAATTCGATTCGCTCGAAAAACAAAAAGATGCAATGTTCCTTAAAGAAGGTATTAAAGGGCCGCGTGCTCAGATGAAAGTTTTTGCTGAGCCGCGTAAGAAGGCGCTTGAATACGTTACTGAAATGGGCAAGCCCGAAGCGCAACGCGATGCCCAAAAAGTGGCAGCTCATGAAGCTGATTTCCTTACCATGTATGTCGTTAAAGAGGCTCTTGCCGATGTGTTCTGTCCGGCTTGTAAGCTTTGGAACACGGGTTATGGGGCAACGATGATGCGCGAAGCCGTCAGCCTTATGGGTGGTTACGGGATCACGGAAGATTGCCCGGGATTCCTCACCCAGAAATGGTCGGATGCTCAGCTTGAAGCGACTTATGAAGGCCCTGAATGTGTTCAGCGTCGTCAGATGTCGCTTACGATGGTTAGCGATGTTTTCCTTGCGCAGTATAAGAACTGGATCAAAGACTTGAAAGCGCTTGATGCCGCAAAGCCCGGGATCGGTGCGGGGACTCTTGCTAGCGCCATGGAACTTTGGCTTTGGTCTTTGAATTATCTTCAGGAAGCCAAAGATGCGAACGGAAAAACCCTCTATGGAGGACAGCGGCAAGGCGTGACTTTCCCGATGGCGGATGCGTTGGCCTGGCTTCTCGGTTCCCGTCAGCTTATTCTCGATACGCTTGAGCTTGAAAGAAAAGGGCCTGAAAACCCGGTCCTTGCGGAAGGGCTTGCCGGTTTCGTGAATTTTTACAGTGATCTCAGTTATGTGCAGGCTGCCCGCGCTGCCGGAGAATCGGCTAAGATCTGCGCCGAGCTTGTGTACGGGTATCACGCAAAAGGCGCGACTTGCGGAGCCCCGGATCCGACGCTTAAAACATTTGCCGAACTCCGTGCGAAACTCGATTGTTCTTTGGCCGGAGCAAGGCTTGCCAAAGACCGCGCGGGAGAAGCGGTCACACAATTGATGATCCCGGAAGCTTTGGATTATCCTCAACCTTAATTTTGATCGGAAAAGATCATGAGCGCTGAGCGTCAAAAAATGGATGTGGATATTGTCTGTGTCGGTTTTGGGCCGGCGATGGGAGGCTTTCTCACCACGCTTTCCCGTTCTTTAGGAACGGAAAGTTTTGAAAGTAAAGCGATGCCCGGTATGCCGCTACAGGTGATCTGCTATGAACGCGCGGATGATATCGGGTTCGGGGTTTCAGGGATCGTGACCCAGGCCAAAGGGATACGGACAAGTTTTACGGACACGGATCTTTCCCAGATCCCGATGGCGCATCCGGTCAAACATGAAGAAGTCCTCTATCTTCTTGATCCCGTAGGGGCCAGCAGGAGATCTTGGCTTCTTAAACTGGTGGACGGGTTCCTTAGAACGTTTCGTTTCATCCTGCCTTGGTATAAAGATCATGCCTTCAAACTTCCTTTTATCCCGCCTTTCATGGCCAAGCATCATGGCTGGCTTTTTTCGATGGGGCAATTGACGCAATGGGTCGGTTCACAACTCATGGGCTCCGGGCTTGTTCAGATCTGGCCGGCCATGCCCGTTCATGAGCCCCTTTTTGACGGACAAAAAGTTGTCGGGGTAAGACTTGTGGATCAAGGCGTCGAAAAATCCGGAAAACCTACGGGAAGCCATATGCCGGGGATGGATATCCATGCTTCGCTTACCGTGGTAGGAGACGGTCCGGTTGGTCCGGTCGGACAAAAACTGGATCAAAAGTTCGGTCTCCCCGAAGGCCATCACCAGCGCGAATGGGCGGTGGGGATGAAAGCCGTTGTGGAACTTCCTGAAAATACAACGCTCCAGCCCGGGACCGTACTTCACACTTTTGGTTATCCCGAACCGGGCATTTTCGGTTTTCTTTATGTCTATCCGAACCGTTTGGCCTCGCTCGGCATTTTCATCCCCTCATGGCTTGATAACCCTTCTCGGACCAGTTACCGTTATTTTCAGCATTGGATGATGCATCCCGCACTTTGGAAATATCTCGAAGGCGGAACGCTAAAATCCTGGGGTGCGAAGAGCCTTCAGGAAGCGGGAAAACGGGGGGAACCGTTCCTTGCGGGAGATGGTTTCGCGCGTATCGGTGAAGGTTCCGGCAGCACGAATATGTTGACCGGGTCCGGTGTGGATGAAGCGTGGACCACGGGCGTTCAACTTGCCGAAAGTGTTACGGAACTTTTAAAAGCGGGGAAGCCTTTTACAAAGGAAAATCTCGAGGCCACTTATCTTAAGAAACGCCGCGCAAGTTGGGTCGAGAAAGAAGGCAAGGTCGCTGAGAAGGCCCGTGACGGTTTCTTGAACGGCTTTATCCTCGGAATGATCGGC
>CAYQTU010000119.1:0-4620 GCA_964420575.1 uncultured bacterium | reverse complement strand
ATGATCAGATCGTAAGCTCGTGCACGGGCTTTTAAAGGTTCTTGATCTAAAAGAGGGACATCTTCCGGTTTAGGTGATGTAAAGGGATGATGGCAGGCATCACAGCGTTGTTCTTCTTCGTTCCATTCAAAAAGCGGAAAATCCACCACCCAAAGCAGCTCGTATTTACCTTGTGGGATCAATTTATGTTTCTCGGCAAGCATACACCGAAGCGCGCCAAGCGCGATCACTGCCGTTTTGAATTTATCGGCCACGATAAAAATAATATCTCCGGCCTTTGCGCCGCAAGCTTGGATCATTTGTGCGATCCGTGAGGCGTCGAAGAATTTCTGGATTGGAGATTCCACCGTCTCCGTTCCAGTCACTTTGAACCAGGCGAGCCCTTTCGCTCCGAAATCTTGCTGGATCCATTTGGTCAAATCCTCAAAATCCTTACGAGAAAATTCTACGCCGGCAGGAGGGGTAAAACAAAGGCCCCGGATCGTACCTCCACTCGCCAGGGTTTCATCAAAGACCCGAAACCCGCTTTTTTCAAAAGCTTTCGTCAGGTCCTTGATCTCCATACCGTAGCGAAGGTCCGGTTTATCACAACCGTATTTATCCATCGCCTCCTGATAGCTCATCCGCTTTAAAGGAAGCTTAATGTCGATCTTTTTTGCATGTTTAAAAATGTGCGCGATCATCCCTTCAACGATCCCCATGATGTCCTCTTCCGTAATAAAGGACATTTCAAGATCGATCTGGGTATGCTCGGGTTGACGGTCTTTGCGGAGGTCTTCGTCTCGAAAACAGCGGGCAATCTGATAATAACGGTCATACCCGGAAACCATCAGGATCTGCTTGAAAAGCTGCGGTGACTGGGGAAGAGCATAAAAGGTCCCATGATTCAAACGGGAAGGGACCAGGAAATCACGTGCTCCTTCGGGCGTACTTTTTGTGAGATAGGGCGTCTCAACTTCAATAAAACCTTGCTTATCAAGATATTCATGGACTAATTTGAGCACGCGGTGGCGGAACATCAGATTTTCAACCATATCATGCCGCCGAAGGTCAAGGAAGCGGTATTCTAACCGGAGCTCTTCCCCAACGCTCTTCTCCTCAAGTTCAAACGGCAATGGCTGACAGGTGTTCAGGATCTCGATCTCTTCTGCGACAAGCTCGATCTCGCCGGTCGGGATCTTCAGATTAGCGGTCCCCGAAGGCCTTTCCTGGACTTTGCCTTTTACACGGATCACAAATTCCGAACGAAGTGACTCGGCTTTTTTATGCATACCCACGTTCATCTGCGGATTAAATACCACCTGAGTAACTCCATAACGGTCACGCAAGTCCACAAAGATCAGATTCCCGTGATCGCGACGGGTGTCGACCCACCCGGCCAGAGTTTCTATTTGACCCACCGCTTTTTTATTTAATTCCCCGCAGGTTGCTGTTCTTAACATAAATTCATCACCTTTTTTAAATGAGCCACGGTTTCTTCGATCTTGACCTCGGTTTGTTCTCTTTTTTCAAGATCCTTAAAAACAATAACTTTTTTTTGAAGCTCATCAGCTCCTAAAATTAATGCGCATGGAAAGCCATATTGGCTGGCCTTTTTTAAATGCTGGCTCAACGAAAGAACTCCTTGGCCCAGCTCAGGACGTATCCCAACCTCGCGCAAACGGATCGCCATATCCTGACAGATTTTCAAGATTGCCACATCATTGCCCAGAGGAGCCAAATAAACGCGTTGTTTCAGCATAGTTTGAATCGATGAATCAGAGGTTTTATCCAAACTCATCAGAAGGCGTTCCAATCCGATGCTAAAACCCGTACAAGGCGTCGCTTTACTACCCAATTGCTGGTAAAGCCCGTCATAACGTCCACCGCCGGCTACGGCATTCTGAGCTCCCAAACCTTCTGCGGTCACTTCAAATACTGTCCCGTTATAATAATCCAATCCCCGCACCAAACGGCGGTTGATCTGGAATGGGATCTCTCTTTGTTTAAGCTCATCTTGAAGCTTTGAAAAAGATCCGCTCAAAGGGGCGCATTCATCCCAGGGAGCTTTCTCGATCACAGGCTGACATGAAGATTCCTTACAATCAAATATCCTAAAAACGTTCTTTTCCAAACGCCACTGACAGTCCTTACAAAGTTTGCTCTTTTCTTTTGAGAAATACTTTTGAAGGGATTCCTTCGCAGAAGCCCTTGTTTTTTCATCTCCAAGATCATTAAGAAAGAGCTTAAAAGAATTCAGCCCTAAATAATTTAAAAATCCATACAAACTTAAAATAGCGTCCAGATCCGCTTCAGCGCCGGATTCATTGATGATTTCAATCCCTATCTGATGGAATTGGCGTTTCCGGCCGGCTTGAGGACGTTCAGCTCGGAACATAGGGCCCATATAATAGAAACGGAGGGATTTGGCCTGGGTTAAAAGTCCTTTTTCAATTACGGCGCGGGCAACCGATGCGGTCATTTCAGGACGCATGGTCATCTGACGACCCCCGCGATCTTCAAAAGAGAACATCTCCTTATGCACAATATCGCTGGATTGCCCGATAGAACGGACAAAAAGATCGGTTGCTTCAAGGATAGGGGTTCGGATCTCTTTAAAACCGTGGGCCTCAAAAAAGATACGGGCTTTTTCCTCAACCCACTGCCATTTTTCCACCTCTCCTGGGAGAATATCTTCCATCCCGGGGAAGCCTTGAAATTTTGAGGTCATAATTGTTTAGGGCTCAATCCCTTTCGGTTTTTCCATTCAAAATCTAAAAATTCAGGAACGAAAATCCGGCACCACTATATCAAAAGATGAACCGCTTTTCCACAAGCGGGATTATCCCTAAACCCCTGGGCATCTGGCCTTAGAAAGGGATCGGTAAAAGCGGATGGGACAGCTTTTAAATGCTGAACTTGCGGCTTTTAGAGGTACGGGCTTTGCGGCGCCTTTTTTCACAGGGCTTTTCATAATGCTTCCGGGCTTTCAAAATCTTTAAAATCCCTTCGCGCTCCATCTTTTTTTTGAGACGCTTAAGCGCCCTATCAATAGGCTCATTTTCACCAACATCGACTTTAAGCACAGCTATTCACAACCTTTCTCTTGAGAGATTAATTTTTGGAGTGCGTATTATACGAAAAAGCCTTCTAAGAAGCAAAGAGAATAAAAATACCCGCGAGCCTTCTCCTCCTCATCAAACCTATGGAATATCTGCCCTATTCCCATTAAAATGGCTCCATGTTCTCGCTTTATTGTGAAGCATTTTTAAGGCTCCTTTATCCGGCCCATTGTGAGGTTTGTTCAAAATCGCTTGAGCTTCAGGAAAGTTATCTTTGCGCTTCCTGTAAAGAGACCTTAAAAGAATTGGCCGGACCTTTGGATGAGATTTGCCTTGATGGTCCTTTTAAACATTTAAACCATGTCTGGGCACTTTACACTTACGTTTCACCTTTTAAAGAGATCCTTCATGCCATTAAGTACAGGCGGAAGCACTATCTTTTGTCGGTATTCCGTGATGCTTTTTGTTCAGCAGGGCAGGCAATCGCATCTGAGACGTGGTATGATGCGATCCTCCCTATCCCTATAGGTCACTTAAGACTTGTTGAAAGGACTTTTAATCAAGCGGAAGTTCTGGCTGAATTCTTAGCCTCGATCACTCACGTTCCCATACGATCCGGCATCCTTGATCGGCACTATTTTTCTTTATCTCAAACCTCACTCAACCGTATCGAGCGTGAAGTTAATATCCATGGAGCTTTTAAAGCCGCATCTCCCGAGAAGATCAAGGGGCGCACTTTCCTGCTCATTGATGATGTCCTCACCACAGGGGCTACCACAGATGAAGCTGCTAGGGTCTTGAAGCTTCACGGAGCGAAGCGCGTCGACCTGTTCACTTTAGCCAGAAGTGTTCCCGAAAAAGATCCCGTGAAAAACAATTTGAGATTCCTTCCCGTCAAAGATAAGATACTGGTTTAATTTCATCGAGTGCACTTAAAAGGAGAGACACCGCTTTGAAGGTCTTAGATAAATATCTTGTTCGTGAATTATTGATCCCGATTATTTTTTGTTCCTTAACACTGGTCTTCTTGATCCTGATCGCAGATCTTTTTGATAATCTGGATGAGCTTTTAAGGAACAAAACTCCGCTTTCGATCGTGATCCGGTACTATTTATGCCTTATGCCGATAGCCTTCACACAGACTATCGCCTGGGCGGTTTGGCTTGCGACGATCTTCCTTTTAGTGAATTTAGGTCTTCATAACGAGCTAATGGCCATGAAATCCGCCGGTCTCAGGATCCTCACGATCATCCGCCCTCTTCTTTTTCTAGGTATTCTCATTGGCATCATAACATTTCTCGTCAGCGACCGGATCGTTCCCAAGACCTTCAGAAAAGCCAACGAGCTGCTCGAGGTTTATATCGAAAAAAAGAAGGACACCCAAGACGCTAAGATCCTCAAAAATGTTACCTATTATTCCGGCGGCAATCAGCTTTATTATTTCCGTAAATTCTCCCCTAAGAATAAAACCGTCGAAGATGTTATTGTGATATGGCTGAATCCGGTCACACAACGCACCGCTCAAAAGATCTTCGCTAAATCGGGTTTCTGGACTCCTGAAGGATGGACCTTTGAAGGG
>CAYQTU010000118.1:0-4627 GCA_964420575.1 uncultured bacterium | reverse complement strand
ACCCGCCAATGATCGACAAAGAATCCATAAGATTCACATGCGGAACGACCGGCAAGGTATCCGCCTGATGAATGTCCGTATAATACCGGTGAATCCGAAACATTCCGGATTCTTTTTTAAGCCGGTCCACGATCTTTGAAGACCTTTGGACCGATTCCGGGCTTCGATAGCTCCCTTTCAAGCTGACCCAGCTGTAAGCGTATAAATTCACAAATAAAAAAGTCAGGAGAACGACCTTGCTTGTAAGAGACACGCACCACTGTTTTTTCTTCAAAAGAAAAACGATCACCATCGCCGCGACCACAAAACCACAAAAAACAAGATTCCAGCGGTCCGAAAGTGAAAGATTCCTCAAAACTTCTTCAAAATAAGCGTTCCACCGATCAAAATAAACCTCAAGGGGCTGCTGATGGACCACGGAGTTCGTGAAATTCTTTTCAAGATACTGCCGGCCAAGCGATTTGATGGCCGGTTCGAAGACCCGAAGCATCGGGGTTGCGACAACTAGACCGCCCACGGCAACTCCGGAAATGGCCTGAAACAGCCGGTGAGCTCGCTGCAAAAGGACCTTGCCCTCTTGCCATTTCTGAAAACCATAAGCGCATAATACGGCGCCACCGAATGCTGAAAAATACAAGAATTTCGTGGGAACACGAAGGCTAGTGACATGCGTCCATTTAACAAAAAGAACATAGAAAGGATTGAATTGCCCTAACGCCAAAAAGACAGACAAAAGCACCAACCAAATAAAAAATCGTTCCTCTCGATTTTTCGGAGTTAGCAATGAAACCATCAAAAAGAAAAGACCGATCGCCCCCATATAAAGCTCTGCGCATAAAAAGCCGTCCCACTGCGGAAAAAATAACGTGGTGATCGTAAGCGGGTTAAGCGATCCCACGTAAGCGAATTCCTCGGGAAATTGATAACGGTTCGAAAGAAGGGAAAGCTCAAACGTGCTTCCTAATTGCGGAAGGGCTATTAAAAATGAAAGACATAATGCCGCCAATAAAAGCCCGATCTGGGCAAAAAACTCCTTCCCATTTGAAGTGGCCCGCCATTGGGCAATAGAAAGCCACAAATAAAAAAAGACTGTGAAGCCGACGGAATACACCGCATATTGCAAGTATCCCGCAAAAAATTGAAGCGCAAAAATGACCGCCAGCCATGTTGTCTCACCATAAACCTTCTTTTCGAGGATCCGATATGAAAGCCAAAGCGCGAGCGGAAACCAGATCAGAACCTTGAGGGAAATGATGTTGTAATAATACCCGCCTTGAGCCGTCCCAAAAAGATAGATCAGAGTCCCAAAAAGCGCTGCCCATTCCGAAACTTTCAATGCTCTCAAGAAACCATAACAAAAAAGCGCGGAAAGTAAGTAATGAAACAGGATGTTATAAGTATACGCAGGGAAAAGAGGCAAAAAATAATAAAAAATGAAATTCAACGGATAGAATGCTCCCACTTGTCCTTCGGCAAGCAGCGGAAATCCGCAGTGAAAATAAGTCGTCCACCAGGGAAGACAGAATTGCTTTATCTGATCCGCATAAAAAGCCGCCCAAGGATAATGTTGAGCCCGGTGATCCCCGCTCAAAAAACTTGCTTTAAGGAAAACCATTTCCCAAAAAAAGATCCCGATCGCCAAGAACAGGACCATAAGGGGCCAGACCCTGGGAGAAAAAAAAGGCCGTTCTTTTTTAGGATGCGGATGGGTCGATAGCATATTGATGTATGAAGGGAACGCCGCAAAGACCGGGTAAAAAATACCGCAGGGAAGCAAAGAGCCCGATAAAAGCCATTTGGGAAGCCGGCGCATAAGGTGCAAAAAAGAGGATCAAGGCGGCATCACGAGATCCGATCCCGGCGACCGTAATCGGAAGCATACCGACAAAGATTGCCATCGGTACAAGCCCAAAAATCTGGGGCCAAGGCACCTCGGCCCGGATCGCCAAAAACGCAAAATAAAATTGAAGCAGATGCAAAAACCACAAAAAAATCGAAACTGCAAGGATTACCGCAAGGGATCTCGGATCCCGTTTAAGCTCCCCGAGATAGTCTTGGGCGTCATGAAGAAAATGGCGTAATTTCTCGGCATAACGGTTCCCATTCAATGCCGAAAAAGCCCATTTTTGATCAAAATTCAAAAAATAAAGGACTGGGAACATCAAGATCACTGCCGTCGAAAAACCGATGACGATCCAGTTCACGTTCGAAAAGGGACGCGCGCCTAATGCCCCCAACAAAGCCATTGCGCTGAGAGCAGCCGTATCGACATAACGCTCAAAGATCAACACATTGGTCGCCCTTTTGAGATCAACACCACATTTTTTCTTGAGAAAATAGGATTTACTGAGATCCCCCATTTTAGACGGCAGGAAAATGTTCAGGGCGCTTGAGGCAAGGACTAGTTTTACCGATTCTGAAAGCCGCAGATCCGTTTTCTTTCGAACTAAGAACTTCCACCTCCAAGCCGGGATCATCACAAGGGGAAAAAAAAGAAGCAGGGCGATTGAAAAGGAAATGAAATCCATTTGGGAGATATAGCGGAAAAATTCTTTGAGATCGATCCGGGTGAATATGATCGCAAGGATCAGAACAGCAAGTAGGATCGCAATAAGTTTTTTCATACAAGGGCCTGCTCGAATTGAACGGTCCGATTTTGATTAAGCACCTGGACTTGGGAGGCCAGCGAAATCCACGGGAGCAGATTTCCTCCTTGGAACGGTTGACTGGTAGCGATATAAATGAAAGTGGGATCTGCCCCGATCCAGAGCTCTTTCACTTTCAAAGAAGGGGCCTCAAGCCATAGCGTGTACCGGACCTTGGTCAATCCTTTAAGGAAAAACTCTTTCTTAAAGCGGATGGGAAGTTTCTTTAGTTTTTGAGTGATCGCTTTTTTTTGTAAAAGTTTCCGTACAAAATTCGCGGGAAGAAAGCGGGCAATCAAGATCTGGAACCCCCGGAACAAAAAGAAAGAAAAAGGCTTAAACACGAGGTCTCGATACTCATAACAATAACCCTCAACCGTCAAACAGTCTTCTCGAAGTTCGCATTTCCGTTCGACCGCATGAGCGGACATGAACTTCTCGTTCTCCGCAGTTAAGCCCACGAAACCGCCATCGCTGAGGCGAAGGGCTCCTTTTTTAAAGATTTTAGCGACTCCCCCTTTTTTCAAAGAAATCACGGCATAGTCCGCTCCTTCAGCCACCGCCAAAAGGCCGGATCGTTCAAAAAACTTCTGAAAATGAAGCGATTCGTTTGCGGTCGTATCTTCCCGCAGCTTAAAGAAATCCCGGTAGGCTTGCAGATAATTATAAGTGTAATGAATAAAAATACGGTCATCCTCAAGATAGGACCGCGTTTTATTTTCCAAAGACCTCAAAAAATCATTCGCGGTCGGGATCGCCCAGGGAGTGGCAGCCCCCATGACCTCAAAGCCATGCGGGAGAAAATGAAAGGTGTTCCGGCTGCCGTATTCCCCCCCATAGCTTCCATCCGGATGCATAAAATATGAAGCGAATTCGATCGCCCGGCAAAGAGGTTCGACAACATCAGGATCCCCCGATTTTTGATAGTATTTAGCCAAAAAATCAATCGTGAACGTAAGATATCCAGGATCACATCCGCCGTATTCCGGGAACCAGCCCTCGGGATCTTGAAGGCTAAGCAAGTCCTTTAAAATTCGAAGCGCGCTATGTTTAAAAGTCTCTTCGCCGGTAAGCAGGAAGATGTTGTAAAGCGCTAGTACGATCAGCGCTTTATGATTCGATAAAACCCCCGATTCCCGAACGCCTTCCCGGGCAAGATAACGTGCCCGTAATTTTAACGGTTCCCAATATTCATCCCCTTTTTCTCCCAAAACAAGAAGCGCTTCGGAACAGGCATAGAGAGAAAAAGCTGCAGCTCCAGTCGCCCGCTCAAAAGGAAAATAATCATCACAAGCACCGTTTCGATGCGCCGAACGGCAAGCAAAGGCAATTCCCCCGAGGATAATCTGATAAATGCGTTCCTTACCATAGTAAGGGTTTTCCGGATGCTGGAGCGTTACAGCCAGCGCAAGAGGAAGGACAGCTTCTTGGTACATTCCGCTCGGGAAATCACTGGTCCGATAGTGCCAATAACTCCGATCAAAACAGCCGAAGGTCGAGCTGAGCGGATTTCGGTCCGCGAGTTCAAGAAGTTTCGGAATATACTGGATTCCTTCCGAAAAATATAGGTTTTTGAGGTGTGAATCAGTCATCAGGCAACGATCCCTCGTCAGGATCAAGAACGGTTATTGTAAGCAACGATCAGATCGCTAATCAGCCCTAACGCCGCCAGCATGACCGCCGCCACAAAAATAATGATATCGGATTCTTGAAGCGTATGCGTATATCTCAAGCTAAAAATAGATTTCACGATACCACCTAAAAAAATCAATCCCGCCACGGGGATAAAAACCCGCAAGGGATTGAAATACATCACCATACGGACGATAGTTTTGATATATGCTGCGGTATCACGGATCGGATGGAATTTCGATTTCCCGATCCTCTTGTGATACGTCGTAGGGATATATTTAACGGCATACCCGTTAGAAAGGAACGCCAGGGTCATGGTCGTCACGCAGGAAAATCCATCCGGAAGCACC